>JALSZZ010000335.1 GCA_027075825.1 Mariprofundaceae bacterium
GAAGGAACGTCGAAGGGCGGGACTCATGCAGGACATGCCTCAGCCGACGGCCGAGGAAAACAACGCATGAGGTGCATTCCAATTTCGGCGATCAGCGGACATTTTATTTCGGTGATCACCGGACAAAATACGTCGGCGTTGACAACGCCGAAGGAAGCCAGGCTGGTGCGACGGAAGAAGGACTGGTTCCTCAACCTGGTTCTCGACATGCCGCACGCGGCACCACTGGACTCGGACCGGGTTCTCGGGGTTGATCTCGGCGAAAACAACCTTGCCGCCACCAGCAGCGGCAAGATCCTTGGAGGTGGAAAACTTCGATACGAACGCGACAGATACCTTGCGCTTCGTGCGCGGCTTCAACGCAACGGCTCCCCGTCGGCAAGGTAGTTGCTGAGGAAAGTCTCCGGCCGCGAACGCCGCCATGTCACGCATGTGAACCACGAAGATCAGCAAGGCGATTGTCGCGGAGGCGTTGAGAGAAGGATAACCAGCAGCCAGACCACGAGCCTCGCCGTCAGTAAACTCCCCAAATCCCTTCTTTGAATGGCAGTCATGAAAAATCCGGGCTAAAGTCCTCGCTGCCATGACCGATAGGTATCAGTGCAGGCGGAAAAAACGCTTGCCGTGGCAAGGCATGATGTCACCCGCGATTCCAAATTGATACCAAGGAGAGGTAAAAATGGCACTGACTGTCCAAACCAATACTGCAGCAATCACTGCTCTGAAGCACTTGAATGCAAATAGCCTGAGCATGAACAAGTCGTTGGAGCGACTGTCATCTGGCTTTCGCGTGAACAATGCGGCTGATGATGCATCGGGATTTGCAATTGCTTCAAAACTGGATGCCCAGGCTGGTCGCCTGAAAGCTGCATCTCAAAATGCGGCACAGGCTATCGCCATGGTAAAGATGGCCGATGCAGGCATCAACGAAATCCAGAATATGGTCAATCGTATCCAGACTTTGGCGACTCAAGCTGCTTCGTCAAACAACGCTGGTGAACTTGCCAAGCTGGATGCCGAACGACTCAAGCTGGAAGCTCAGATCGATAAGATTGCCAACTCAACGAATTTCAACGGCATTAATCTCCTGAATGGAGTCGATAACAGTGTAACGTTTGATAGCACATTCACTGCCGGCGCGACGCCAGGTAGTGCGCAGACTGCCTCCATCGTGACCGCCTCTGGTGCATCGGTGAATGAGACGTACACCCTGACTTCTGCAGCCACTGGTGATATTACGGTCACAAATGCTGCTGGCACGACGGTGGGAAATGTGACATTTGCGGCAGGCAAATCGGTGTCCGTGCAGCTCTCGGATGGGGCAACGCTCAGCGTTACCTTTAAGGCTACGGCAGCTGCTGGCGCAGATACGGTCGCTGTTACCAATCAGGATGTGGCCGGCGTTGGCGCCAATACCGGAGCCACGTATGCGAGCGCCTTGGCCTTTCAGGTTGGTGCTGACAATAACACCAACAACCAGGTCACCATTGATCTGACCAAGGCCTATACCACAACGGCTCTTGGGCTGGGCACGGGTGACCTTACGACCCAGGCTAACGCTCAGGCATACATTGACACGGCCAAGGCCGCCCTCGATAAGCTGATTACTCAGCGTGCCGATCTCGGCGCCACCCAGAACCAGCTTGGCTTTGTCCAGGCCAATCTGGCAACAAGCATCGAGCAGTCTCAGGCCGCTGTTGCGACCATCCGTGATGCAGATATGGCTGCTGAAATGGCGAACTTCACGAAGAACCAGATTCTGGTCCAGGCTGGAACGGCCATGTTGGCTCAAGCCAACCAGGCTGCCCAGAACGTGCTTTCGCTGTTCAGGTAAGTCTATTTTGGCCATGGGCTTCTTTCCTTCTCCATCTTGCATGATCCTCCCCCCCCTCCCTCGGCATGATGGGGCAAGGAAGGAAGCCCGGGCCACACCTAGGAGGTTATCATGAG
>JALSZZ010000336.1 GCA_027075825.1 Mariprofundaceae bacterium
GATGCAGATGAAGCAAGATGGTTGTCATATACTCCAGCACAGCACCGGTAGAACTGCCTGCTGCGGTACTGAAGGCAATGCCTTGCTGCCTCAGCCATTCAGTATCCACATGATCAAAGCCAATCGTAGCAGTAGCCACGAAGCGTACCGACGATCCTGCCAGCAGTGCAGCATCAACTTTTGTTGATGAACGAACCAGCAGGACATCGGCATCACCAACGATTTCGGGCGTAATGGCATCGGCAGCCACTGTTTGCAGCCTCGTCGCATAACCCGGAAAGCTGGCAAATGCTGTACCTGCCTGCCAGATATGGTCATCGGCAACAATGCGCAGTTCAGGTCTCACCGTTTTGTTTGCCTGCTGCCTGAATACGACGGATCAAACCTGTCGAGGAATAATCGCCAACAAAGGGGATGATGCGCACTTCACCACCGTTGTCGCGCACTTCACGGGCACCGACGATGTTCGCCTCGCAATAGTCACCACCCTTGACCAGCACATCCGGTAACAGCGCCTTAATTATGCGTAGTGGTGTGTCTTCCGCAAAAGGCAGCACAACATCAACAGCGCGCAGCGCCTTCAGCATGCAGTAACGATCCTCCAGCGTATTCAGTGGACGCGGGCAATAGGCATCATCACCCTTCAGGCGACGCACGGAATCATCATCGTTCAGTCCCACAATCAGCCGATCGCCCAGTGCTTTGGCATCGGTCAGATAACGCACATGGCCAGGATGCAGCAAATCGAAGCAACCATTGGTGAAAACAACGATTCTGCCTGAATCAGCCCAGTAGCGACGTAGCGCAACAATCTCTTCCAGCGAAGGTGAGATTTCGCTCAATGGCTTCCCTTGATGGTCATCATGTCCACCACGGCTGTCACGCCACGGGTGGTGCGGGTGATATCAATGGCCCGGCGCACTTCCTCTTCTGAAGCAGCCACGCCTTGCAGATAAACACGCCCGTTAACAGTTTCAACATGGAACGAATTACCACTCACGTTCTTGTCTGCCAGCAGGCGGGTTTTCACCTGCGTGGTAATCCATGAATCCGTCACCAGCGAGCCAATATCCGGAGAGCCAACTTCCAGTTCATTGCGCACCTGTTGCACGCCTTCCGTGGTTTGACAAATATACACGGCCCGGTCGATGTGTTCAGGCGTTGGCAGAAAACCGGTCAGCGTCACCACGCCATTGACCACCTCAACGCTGACCCAGCGCGAAGGCATATCTTTCTCGGCGATCAGGCGACCATCAATTTTGGCTGCAATAGTCTGATCATCAATCTGTCGGCCAACAGGGCGATGATCAAAAACAGCCTTGGTGCCAACGGCAGCGCCGCCGACAATGGCCGAAGTCACACAGCCGCTCATCAGGCCTGTCATTGCCAGTAAGGCAAGCACCCGGGTGCTTATATTCCACCAAACATTCAAAGGCATATACAACTCTCTCCTGTTTCGGGCAACAGCCCGTTGTGGCTGCATTCTGTCTTCAGATCACATCATGTAAACCGTGTTCACTTCACCTTGTTGGTCAGACAACATCGTTTTGGACATGAAGTGGTATCATTCATGTGCCCATCAGGGCAGACTATTGCCTGACACAGCCAGCACCAGAGCAGCCAGAAAACTCACCAGTGACAACCATGAGGTGATTTCGATATTCCAGACCATCACCCGGCCATTACTGATCAGCCGGGTAGCAACGGCATATTTCCATTTGGGAATTTGCCATACGCAAACAAGATTGCTGAGGATGGAAAAAAACATGAGTAACAGTGACAGCAGCAGGGTCAGGCTGCCTGTGTCATCAAAACCAGGCGAATGACCAAACAAGGTCAGCAACATCACCGAACCGGTGACAATCGAACTGAACCAGATCAGCACACTGCTGCGCTCGGAGAGCCAGCGAATTACGGCTTCGCGGTTATTATCGTCAATCGCCTCGA
>JALSZZ010000337.1 GCA_027075825.1 Mariprofundaceae bacterium
GCGGATCAATCAGCCAGCAGCAACCATTGCCGTAGGCCTGAAGCAGGGCGAACTCCGGGTAATAGGTTGTTTCGCGATGAAATTCCGTATCAATGCAGATCACCCTGCATTGCGCCAGTTGCTGAGTACAGGTGTGCAGTAATTCAGGGGTATCAACGTAGCGGGTATCACACTCGGCCATCGGCAGTTTTCTCCTGTGAGGGGGGTATCCGGGAAAGTAAATCCTGCAGGGTAACAGCGCCAGCGGTTTCGTGGCATTGTGGCTGCTGATGCGCCTGCAACTCCTGTAGGCGCTGGCTCAGCGGATGATCGCTATAAGCATTGGGAATATCAATCGCTGGCGGAATAATGATGTCGCAGATTTCCCGCAATGTCAGCGAGGCCGGATTACGGGCCAGCAGCCAGGCATCGTCCGGTTCACTGAGCCGGCGAAGCAGGTGTTTTTCTTCCAGTTCGCCAAGCCAGTGTTGTAGCAGTGAGGAAGGCAGATCCGTCTCCCTGCCCAGTTCGCTCAGGCGTAACGGCTTGCCCAGTTGCAGGGCCTGGGCAGCGCGCATGACGATCAGGTGCTGATAAAAATGGCGAACACCGGGGCGGGTCAGCCAGTTGGCGCAACGCCGGGATGCTTCCGGGTGTTGCAGGCAGAAAGCCATTTCAGCGCCGACTAACACGATGACCCACACCAGATAAATCCACAGTAACAGCAGTGGCAGGGTGGCCAGTACGCCGTAGATATTTTCGTAATTATCAGCCATTTTTCGTACATAAAAGGTGAAGCCATATTTGCTCAGTTCAAAGAGCGCGCCTGCCAGCAAGCCACCAAAAATGGCATGTGACAGCGGTACATTGGTGTTGGGCAACAGTTTGTACAAGGCGGTCATGCCAGCGCTGGAAATCAGCCAGGGCAGTAAAAAGGGGATGTGCCGGATATTGGAAGCGCCAGCGGCCATGCCTTGCAATACCGGCAAGGCAGCAAAGTACGAAGTGATCGACATGGAGATGGCAATCAACACGGGTGAAAGCGTCAGCAAGGACCAGAAAACAAAGAAACGGGAGAGTAGCGGGCGGGCTGTTGGTACGCGCCAGATGTCGTTAAAAGCTTCCTCAACCGTCGTTAACAGGGCGGTGACGGTGATCAGCAGGCCAACCACGCCAAATGCCGACAGTGCGCCGGATTTTCCTGTGACGGAACCCAGATAATCTTTCAGTGCATCCTGACTTGCCGGTATGAGGAACTGTAAGCCCCAGTTGAGGACGCGGCTGGCCGTAGCTTCAAAAACCGGAAAGCTGGAGAAAATGGAAAAACACAGTACCAGCAGTGGCACCATGGCCAACAGGCTGGCATAGGCCAGCGCAGATGCGCGCTGGATGCAGCGATCTTCGACAAAGCGGCGAACCACCTGCCACAGCAGCCGCAACAAGGCAGACGCATAACGCCACAAGGCTGGCAGCGAGGCAATATCAGCGGCATCCATATCCATGATCCGCTGTATTTCCTTGCGGGCGTTTTTGATGCCTTCGATCACGCGGGCTTATTGCTCCGGGAAGCGCAGGCTAAGCGCATGGATCACCGGCCCGTACAGATCGCTGATAGCATGCTGAATGGCGCGGTGTCTGGCAAGCCGGGGCAGGGCATCCAGCGAAGCGGCGCGAATGCTGACGATGTAATGGCCGCCGCCCTGCTCACGGGCACCGGCATGACCGGCGTGTTTCCAGGATTCGTCTTCGATGTGCAGCAAGGAAGGCGAGAATGATGCTTCCAGTCGCTGTTGCAGCATCTGCAGGCGTTCTTCCGCCGTCAGTGCGGTGTGATTCATGTGTCTTCCTGGCGTTTGCGGTAGAGAATGAACACCTTGCCAATGTGACCAACGAGTTCTGCTGATGTTTGTTCGCAAAGCAATTTAGCCAGAACCTTGCGTACAGTTCTGTCATTGGCCTGGATGTGTACCTTGATCAGTTCGTGATAGCTAAGCGACACCCCTGTTTCAAGGAGTACAGCCCGGTTCAGGCCTTGTTGACCGATGCGAACAACAGGCTTGAGATGATGAGCGCGAGCTTTAAGTTCACGGCGTTGTTTACTGTTTAATGGCATATTGCCCGATTCCTTTGAAAAAGGCCGCAGGCTAGGCGATGCGGGTATTTCAGTCCACATTGCACCAGAAATCTTCTGTCGTTGTTGTCAGGGATGATATTCGTTTGGGGTGCGACCCAAACGCAGGTTCTCGCAGGTTGCGTCCGACCCGGGGCAGCAATGATGACAGAGGGTGGCCTCCGAATCCACTGCAGGCTGACTTCACCAGTCAGGCGCCGGTGCGCCTTATCCTGATCCGGTGTATGGCGGCGATGAACAGGCCGCAAAAGAACAACATCAGCGTGAATGGCAGCACCACGGCTAGCAGGGAAACACCGAGAAACCAAAGGGCAAGCGCTCCACATAACGGAAAGAACAGACTAAATCCGGCAGTGCCAAAGCAAACAAGGTACCATCTGCCCCCATACATTAAAACAGCCGACATGAACAGCGGGAAAAAGGCGGGAATCAGTGAGACATACACATCCACGTAAAGAAACAGGCAGATGCATTGTGCAATGATGATGATGATTGTCCAGACGACGAAAAACATGCTGATACGGGGTGTCGGATCGCTGGCTGAATCATCCACTTCTGGTGTTTGTTTTTTGATCATATCCTGCATGGTATCGCAGGCTTGTTTCAGGCGGAGAAAACGCTGAGGGTCGAGCTTGTTTTTTGTCAGTAGCAGTTCATCGCTCTCATAAAACAGGGCGGTATACAGTTTGCGCTCATATACGTTGAGCTGGCAGGTTCACTTTCCCGGTTCTTTGACAAACAATGCGTTCATCCGGGCCCCACGATGGCGGACGGGAAATATAAGGCACCGCTTCTCCCGGAGCAGGCATGGCAAGCAGCACAAACAGCAAGCATATCATGTGCATCATCGTTCCGCTCCTTTCAGAAATTGCGAGTCAGCATTTCCGAATTACGCTGTTGACGGTTTGCGTTTTTGGCCCCGATATTACGCCTTGCCAGGATGTTACACAACAGCTCTACTTTGCTCAGTATCCCGCTCTCCATGGAGGCATCACATGAACAGAACCCCTGACTACCAAAATCCGTCATTTGACAGCATGACTGACTGGTTTGCTGCCATGTCCGGGCGTGACCTGCTGTTTCATCCCGATGACCCGGCGGAAAGTATTGTCGATATTGCTACAGGTGAAGCTATCTTCACAGCCGATGAAGCCTGCAAGGCAGATGCTATCCTGAATGCGATGTTCAGCCATTTTGGTGAACAGGTCTACGAAGCAGCATACCCGTTTTTTATGGAACGCATGGTTCCCGCTCCGAAAGGTTAATTGTCAGCTTTGTGTTCGTTCATCTACAGCATGTTCTGGTTTCGACAATAAACTTTTCCAGTGTTTGCAGAGAGGGGCGGGCTGATGCCGGAAAATGCACATGTAATTTTCTGGGTATAACCAGGCAAACATTTGCTTTTTGCATTTCATCGAACTGATTTTCAGAAATTCCGTGCTGAAGCGTCAGCAGGTGCTTCTTTTCAATGCGGCTTGCTTCGTTCAGAATCTGTCGCCAGCGATCTTTGCAGGTAGTTTTGGCAGCGAGCATTCTAAGCTTGCTGTCCGGCCAGGAGGGGTTTCGATAAGCATCAACGGATGGAAATAAAAAGTCCGGCTTTTTCTTTGCCTCAGAAGTTTCCCCGTGGGAATGAGGCAGCTTTTCCTCTGTGAATATTGCTTTCAGGTGAAGTTCCAGTGATCTTCCTGCTCTGCTTTTTCCACGCTGTAAAAAAGGGCTGTTTCGCAATCCCGACGGATTAACAACCGGTTGTCCGGACTGTCGTTTTTTGCCGGGCACATGTTGAGCGCGGCCTCGACTAACGTCTGGCCAGAAGGAAATTTTATCCGCCATTCGGCAGGAATATCTGACGTATCAATGATGCATGACTTCTTATCCGATCGCGGTGTAATATCTTCTGCAGAAGAGTTTCCTCCCGCAGGGCTATACAGTATGCCTTCACCAGGCTCTATCAGCCCGATTCTGTTTTCAACGGCGATTTCTTCTTTTTCTGACTGACAAATCCATATCATCGCATCGGTGGCATTTGCGCCGGACGTTTCAATGAGGAAGGCTAACAGGATAATCGCGCCGGTCTGGTCTGGCTGTAATACTCTGGCTGGCCTGTTCCACTGCGTAATTCTGCTCTCATTGCGCGTTTTATCATTGTACCAGACTGCTCTTAGCGAACGTTTCTCGTTACATGATTTAATTTCAGCAGAAAACCATGCGTCCGGATTTCTGCGTTCCGGCTTCGCCATATCGGGAAAAAGTTGCCAGAGAAAGTGCTTAGGGACGTAAACACCTGCCTGGTGGCTGTTTGTTGCTCCGGAATCATTGGCAGACAGGCGTTTTACATACCAGCGCCAGCGATTATCCGATACCTGATCCATCATTTCTTCAATTGCACTGGCCATAAGTCACTCCTCGCCCTGAATGATCAGACTGCTTGTGCCCTGTTTAATCCATTCACTTATGGTTTCTGTTAATTCGTCCTGATCCAGGCGGTATTTTCCTTTCAGTCCACATTCCCATATGGTAAGTACGCGCCAGCCATTTTGCTCAAGTTGTGCAATGACTGAGGCATCTCGTTCTCTGTTTCCCTCAATCTTTTTGCGCCAGAAGCTCTCCCTGGTCGCAGGCCATTTGAACAGATGACAGCTGTGCCCGTGCCAGAAGCATCCATGAATAAAAATAACAGCTTTGTATTTTGGCAATACCATGTCTGGCTTACCGGCAAGTCGTTTATCATGCAGACGATATCGGTAGCCTCTGCTGTGTAAAGCTTTTCGAATCAACATCTCCGGCCCGGTATCTCTGCCTGAAATTGCTGCCATATTTTTACTGCGTATGGCTTTGTTGTGGACATCTGCCATCAGGCTGCCTGGTTTCGCCTGCTATTCCTGTGTGTTTTAATCATCGCCATAACGAATGGCTTCATGATACGGGCAATTTCTGAAATAACAGGTACAACCACCGAATTGCCAAATTGCCTGTATGCCTGCGTATCAGAAACGGGAATCACAAAGTTATCCGGGTATCCCATCAGCCGGGCACATTCTCTGGGGGTGAGACGGCGGGGGTTACGCCTTGTTCCCCGGCTGACCAGAATTTCAGAGCCATCCTTGTAATAGCGCGCCGACAATGTGCGGGCGGCATCATCCGGGCCAACCATGCCAAAGCCAAAACCATTGCCTTTCGCCTTGTGTTTAGCTGCATAGTTTTGCAAATAAGACCAGAGTTTATCACTCAGTATATATTTTTCGTTAACAGTGCCGCCATTGTTAGTGATATAGCCTTTAGCGATATCAAAGGCATTGTTTTCCGAGCCATCTTCCGGATGTAAAATATCACGCATGGTGCGGGCTGAAGGATCAGGTCGGGCGAATGTATCCCACAGGAAGGGGACAGGTTCTCTGAAGCCAACGATGTAGATTCTTTCCCTGTGCTGGGGCACGAAGCCTTTGGCATCAATGACCAGCGGGAAAATGGTATAGCCCAGGTCTTCTTCCAGCGTTTTCCTGATTACTCTGAAGGTATTTCCCTTATCGTGACTTTTCAGGTTTTTGACGTTCTCCAGTAAAAAAGCGGGCGGCTGTTTTATCCGGATGATATTAGCGACATCAAAAAATAATGTTCCCTGTGCTTCACAGGCAAAGCCGTGGGAACGTCCCAGTGAATTCTTTTTTGAGACTCCGGCAATTGAAAAAGGCTGACAGGGAAAGCCTGCAAGAAGCACATCATGATCCGGAACTGAAAGCGGATCAACCTCTCTGATATCACCTGCCAGCGGATGATCGACAGAGAAATTCCTGACATAGGTCTGCACGGCATATTTGTTCCATTCACTGGTAAACATACAGTGCCCGCCAGCCGATTCAAAACCCAGACGAATGCCGCCGATTCCGGCAAACAAATCAATGAATGTAAAATCTGAACGCCGTTCAGGCGGGCTCATGTTATCAAAAGGCAGCAGTTGTTGCAGGGCTGCAACAACGTAGGGTGGGGGGGAAGATTCTTTTGCTTCCCAGCGTTTGATTGTTCGGGTATCTACGCCAAGGTTTGCCGCAATTTCCTTCTGGGTGAGAAGTTTTCTGACTTCATATAACACATCACAGCTAACAGACGATTTCGGCATCATATCCTCCCGGGAATATATGGGGACAATATGTCAGAGGAATGCCCTGTCAATACAGGCCGGATATTGCGGTATATAGTCGCCGTCAGTCAGGCGTTGAATGTTCGCAAAAAGAAGCGTAATTTTCTTCGCGATTCAGATAACGGGGCGGTTTTGCCGTTTATCCACAAGGAGGAGCTGATATGGGAATCAGGGAATTAACTGATAAAATGTTGAGTGACGGACACCTGAGTCGTCAGGAGTATCAGCAATTACTCGCGGCCATTCAGGCTGATGGCAAGCTTGATGAAGAAGAACGAGCGCAAATTGACCGGATTATGGATATGATTGCCAGCGGTGTGATCAGCGTTGAACAAAATTAACCTCAAAGCCTGAAAAAATGCCCCACTGCTAACGCTGTGATGCGGGTTCAGCCATCATCATCCGGAGACGCTTATGCAATATCGTGTTGTTCTGCTGGTCGCTCTGTCTGGCATCAGTCTGTATTACTACCTGTCCGGGGCTGATCAGGGTGTATCGCAGCAACCTGTGAAAGAAGCAGGCACTGCCGCCAGCTTGCCAGCGAAGCGACCAGCCACCAGCCCGGCGCCATCACCTGCTGCAACCCCGTCGCCGCCACCAGCCATGCCTGCGCCGACGGCAACGCCAGTCGGGAAACCGGCAATGCCTGCTCCTGACGCGACCAAAAAACGGTTGCTTCTTGCCGGTGAAACTAAGCACCCCACAGTCACCTGTCTGTCTGGCATGGTAATGAAGCTGAAGCCAGTCATTGCTGAAGCAGACGATGGCGTAACGGAGATCAACATCAGGGAAGCTGAGCCGCCGGTGAAGTGGACGTTTGAGGATGCATCCATTGCCCGTATCGAGGAAGATGCAGTGCATTGCCTGAAGGCAGGCAGCACGCCATTTGGCATCAGCGCGGAAAAGCAGACCATCAAAGGAACGCTGGAAGTGGTGGATGCAGCTATACGCGCCCTGGAAGTGGTGACCAGCAGGCATATTCGGGTTGGTCAGCAGGCTGAGTCGGTGTGGGCTGTTTTGACGCTTACGAATAAACGCCGGTTGCACTTGTATGATGCCAGTTTGTCGCTTGCTGATAACACGCTGGCCGAATTATCCACGCCGTTACCTGGTATCAGCATGATCCGGGCAAAACTGCCAGGTCAGGTAGATGTATGCGCGCAGTGGCAGGGGCGATCTTCCTGCGCAAGCGTGAATATTCTGCCTTATGTGCCGCTGCCCGTGTTGCGTATTATGGCAAGTCGTTCTTCTCGTGTAATGAATTCTGATGTATCCCGCCCTTTTCACCTGGTGTTGGGAGGGCGACCATTGTGGCTGGGGGGTTGGCAAGAGAAATGGCAATATCCCCCTGCAATGGCGCGTCTCTGATCCTGATGTAGTGGAACTCGTAGCTGTGCGTGTTGGTCATGTTACGTCAAACGAGGTTCTCCTGAAAGCCCTGAAA
>JALSZZ010000338.1 GCA_027075825.1 Mariprofundaceae bacterium
CAATAACGCTGGCCAGCTTTTGCCGTTCGATCTTCAGCTCTGCCGTGCGCATGTCCACCAGTGTTTGCAGCCGCTCGCTGTAACGGCTGCGGTTAAACAACACCAGTGCCACCAGCCACGAAAACACCATACCAAAACACAACGCGGCCAGCGGCCGCCAGCTAAGGAACTGCGCCACCAGTGACGGCGCAGCGTGGGTGCGCAACACGAACCCCAGGCCCGCTACTTCAAAGCCGCTGAGCCAGTTCCGTTCTTCTTCTTCTTCTTCTTCTGCTGCTGCTTTTCTCAGGCGCGAGAGATGCCTGAGGATCAGCCTTTCATGCCCCTGCTCAAGGGTTGAAAGTTTCACATCCAGTCCGAATGGTTGTCCCCGGGTAACCGCCTGCGTAGCGAGGTAGCGTATGTTCAGATCAGCGATGGCATAGCCAGAGGGAATGCCCGATGTTGCCATCATCAGTCTGAGCCGTGGTTGATGATCTTTGTTATGCATCAGTATCAGGCGGGAAGCGCCAGGTAGCAACTGGCTGAGCTCTGCCATGTCCAGTGGCGGATCGAATTGCCGAAGCTTGCCGTCTGAACTCATGAACACCGCACTACCATGAGCCGTTGTTGGCATTATAGCCATGGCAGTGATCTCATTGGGGTGGCGGGCCAGTATGCTGCGCAGAAAACCCGTGGCATCCTCTTCCTCTACATAACCATGCCCGTGTATTTCGGCCTCGGCGAAGGATGCCGCTGCCATGGATGCATCCACATGCTGTTGCAGCATGGATTGAACAGCATGCAACTTCACCAGGCTGCGGTGCTTAATCTCTGCCTGCAGTGACTGATGTTCCTGTTGCCTTAGCCATTGCCAGGCGGTAAAGCTTGCTGTGATGCCCGCCAGTAAGACTACGATCCAGGCATGACGTATCCACTTCATTGTTGCTGGCGGTGCTGATGTTTCACTCACGCCATCTGCCCCTTGCCAGCAAGCCCGGGGCAACGAACAGCAGCAGGCCGACAAGCGGTACGATCCACCACCAGCTTATGGCTTCAGCCGGTGCAGGCCGGGTCCATGACTGAATAATGGCAGCCAGCTCACCGGATGTTTTCATCTGCGCCAGCTGGCGGTTGATCAGACGCAGCAATGCCTGCCGCTCAGGGCGTGTGACAAAGCACAAAGGCCTGGGGTAGAGATCGCCCTGTACCATGAGTACGTCGGGCAAATAGCCATGTTGCAGCAGGTATTGCCCCGGCAATTCAGCGGCAAAGAAGCCGTCCACCTCGTTTTGTTGAATGAGTTCCAGGCCGAGGTATTTGTTGTTCACCATCAGGCGTTGAAAATCCTTGCGGTCAGCCAGCAACTCTTCGGCAATATCATGACGCTGCACAGCGATACGCCTGCCAACGATATCAGCCATGCCGCGAATACCATTCCCCCGGCGACTGAACAGGGCTTGCGTCAGCGAGATAAAGGGCGTGGAGAAGGCATAGCGCTTGCTGCGGGCTTCGGTGCGGATCATCTGCATTATGTCGATGCGTCCGGAAGCCAGCGCCTGCACCGCCTGAGTCCAGCTCATCGGCACAAAGATAAATTGTTCACCTGTAGCCTTGCCAATGGCACGCAAAATATCCGGCGCAATGCCCTGTACTTCACCTGTTTCATCAGTAAATTCAAAGGGTGCAAATTCGGCATCAATGGCTACGCGATATGCTTTCGCTGTTACAACGGGTGTGTTTTGCAGCAACAGCAGGCCAAGCAATAGCAAATATTTCCCCGTTATCCTTATCTTCATGGTGAAAGCTGCATGTTTCCAGTTGTGATTGCCCACTGCTCGCTACCCCTTCCTTAGGCTGCGCACGCCACCCAGACGCCACAGTACCCAGGCGCCGGGCAGTGCTGACACGGCCAGCACAATCACCCACAGTGCGGCCATCGCCGCCGCCGCATCGGCATTGCCA
>JALSZZ010000339.1 GCA_027075825.1 Mariprofundaceae bacterium
AGCTCAATAAAACTGTAAGAGCCGAAGGCGTTTCCCAAGGTTTACCAAGGATTGAGAGCGATATTGATGCTACCGAGGTGGTATTGTCGCTGGCTCCTGAAACCAATGGCGAGGTCGCAGTAAAGGCATGGGCTTCCCTGTCGAAAATAACCGGTCGCGATCATACGCATCTGGCTCGTCCCAAGGAAGATGAGAAAATCCGTTTCAGGGATGTGCAGGCGCAACCGCGCAAGATTATTTCTTCGCCTACATGGTCAGGTCTGGAAGATGAACATGTCAGCTATAATGCCTGTTATACAAATGTGCATGAGTTGATACCGTGGCGTACTTTAACCGGGCGGCAGCAATTCTATCAGGATCATGAATGGATGCGTGATTTTGGCGAGGGCTTGTGCGTGTATAAACCGCCTATCTCAACCCGAACCATCACTAATGCAGTCAAGGAGCGCGGCGGTGATGTCAAGCAGATTGCCTTGAACTGGATCACCCCGCATCAGAAATGGGGCATTCACTCAACTTATTCAGATAATCTGCTGATGTTGACCATGAACCGCGGCGGGCCAGTAGTCTGGATCTCGGAGGTGGATGCGCAAAAAGTGGACATTCAGGATAATGACTGGATCGAGCTTTATAATGTAAATGGTGCGATCACCGCGCGTGCAGTAGTCAGTCAGCGCGTGCCAGAGGGCATGTGCATGATGTATCACGCTCAGGAAAAAACCATGAACACGCCCGGAAGCCGCATTACTGGAAAACGGGGCGGTATCCATAATTCTGTCACCAAGGCAGTGGTGAAGCCAACCCATATGATCGGCGGTTATGCCCAGCTTTCATGGGGCTTTAACTATTATGGAACCGTAGGCTCCAACCGGGATGAATTTGTAATTTTACGCAAGACCAACACGGTGGACTGGATGGAGGAGCCTTATGAAGAAGGGCAAGCTATCAACATGCCGGGAAATGAGGAGGTAGGCCAATGACCATTCGCGCACAAATTGGCATGGTTCTGAATCTGGATAAATGTATTGGCTGTCATACCTGCTCTATTACCTGCAAAAACGTATGGACGAGCCGTGGCGGTGTTGAATATGCATGGTTCAATAATGTGGAAAGCAAGCCAGGTGTTGGTTATCCTCGAAATTGGGAAGATCAATCAGAATGGAAAGGCGGCTGGGAGCTTAGCAAATCAGGCAAGCTAAAGCCAAAAATAGGTGGCAAACTTGGCGTCTTGTCAAATATTTTTGCCAATCCTGATCTGCCGCTGATTGACGATTATTATGAGCCGTTCACTTATGAATATGATCATCTGAAAACCTCAAAAGAGAGCAAAACCGTACCCACAGCCCGGATGAAGTCGGCAATTACCGGCAAGTTCAAGGAAAAACCGGACTGGGGTGTGAACTGGGAAGAAATCCTTGGCGGCGAATTTGAAAAACGCTCAAAGGATTATAATTTTGACCAGATTCAAAAAGACATTTACGGCGAGTTTGAAAATACATTTATGATGTATCTGCCGCGTTTGTGCGAGCACTGCTTAAACCCGGCCTGTGTGGCTTCATGCCCATCTGGCGCGATTTACAAGCGTGAGGAAGATGGAATTGTCCTGATTGACCAGGATAAGTGCCGGGGATGGCGCATGTGTGTCTCTGGTTGTCCATACAAGAAAATATATTTTAACTGGCAGTCCGGCAAATCAGAAAAATGCACCTTCTGCTATCCTCGCATTGAGGCCGGAGAGCCAACTGTTTGTTCCGAAACCTGCGTTGGCCGTATCAGATATCTTGGAGTTCTGCTTTATGATGCGGATAAAATCGAAGAAGCAGCTTCGGCGAGGGAAGAAACTGATCTGTATCAAAGTCAGTGCGATTTGTTTCTCGACCCTCATGATCCGAAAGTGATCGAGCAGGCATTGGCCGATGGTGTACCGCAAAGCTGGATTGAAGG
>JALSZZ010000340.1 GCA_027075825.1 Mariprofundaceae bacterium
ACGCTGGGCACCGGCACCGACCTTTCGCCAAACGCGACGCTCAGCGCCACCGCCGCAACCAACGCCGGCAATACCATGACCATCACCTACGCTGCCGATACTGATGTCAGCGGGGACGCGTTCGAGGTTACTGTCGGTGGTGCGACCGTCAGCTTTGCCGCCGGCGACATTACCGGCGACCAGGATGCCGCAGCATCTGCTGTTTCGGGCGCGATCAATGCGCTCGGTCTGGTCGGCATTACCGCATCTGCATCCGGTGGCGTAGTAACGCTCACATCGACCCGTGCCTTCGAAGACGTCGCTGTAACCGGGACCAAGAACGGTGGCGCCACAGGTATTACCCTGTCGGCAAGCTCAATCGCCGAGCGGGCCGAGAACCTGACCTTCTCCGCTTCCGCCAACGTGGCCGAGGGGGACGGCTACCAAATTACCGTTGCCGGGACGGCATATACCTATGTCGCCGGCAAGGGCGAAGATTTCGAGGATGTCGCACGCGGCCTCAAGGCAGCGGTCGACGCCGGTAACGTCACAGGCCTGACCACGCAGGTGGCTCAGAACAGCTCTGGCCAATGGATGTTGAAAGTCGACAACGACACATCGACCTCCATGAGCCTTGCGCGCGCGGGTGCGGCGGGAGGCACCGCCTCGGGAGGGTTGTTTGGCCTGGGTGGCATTGACGTCACGACCGAAGCCAGCGCCGAAGCAGCCCTTGGCAACATAGAAACGCTGATAAACAATGCGATCGACAGTGCCGCATCGTTCGGCTCTGCTCAGGGCCGGATCGAAACCCAGTCGAGCTTTATTTCGAAGCTTACCGATTCGCTGAAATCGGGTATCGGTTCGCTGGTTGATGCCGACATGGAGGCTGCTTCTGCCCGACTGCAAGCGCTCCAGGTGCAGCAACAGCTTGGTACGCAGGCCTTGTCCATCGCCAACCAGGCGCCGCAAAACATCCTGTCACTCTTCCGGTAATTCGCGAAATGGCGGGGCGCCATACAGGCGCCCCGCTCTGACCGAAGCACCCCACACGCATCCCTAACCGGAAGGATATCCAAGTGAACGCCCTGACCCTCGCCCGATCCGCTTATCGCTCGGCCCAATCACCCGTGCGTACCGCAAGAAGCACTGAATACGAGGCCTTCGCCCGCATCACCAGCCGCATGAAAAAAGCAGCCAGCCTTGGCCGCAGCGGTTTCGCCGCGTTGGCCGAGGCAATCCATGACAACCGCAAGCTTTGGGCCGCCCTCGCAAGCGACGTGGCCGATGCCCGAAATGGCCTGCCCCAAGACTTGCGGGCCCGCATTTTTTACCTTGCTGAGTTCACCAACCACCATTCGTCACTGGTCCTGAAACGCCAGGCTGACCCAAATGCCCTGATTGAAATCAATACTGCGATCATGCGCGGCCTGCGTTCGGCGACGGTGACGTCATGACGGGACTTGTGTTGAAGCTGGGGCCCAGAGAACGCGTTCTAATCAATGGTGCCGTGATCGAAAACGGAGACCGCCGCTCGCGGCTTTCGGTAGTTACGCCCAACGCAAATATTCTACGTCTGCGTGACGCCATCCATCCGGAAGAGGCGAACACCCCGGTACGACGCGTTTGCTATATCGCGCAACTGGTCCTGTCTGGCGATGCTGAGCACGACAAGGCTCGCCACCAACTCCTGCGCGGCATCGAGCAGCTGAGCCAGGTACTGACTGACCACGACAGTCGCCAACTCCTGGCACGCGCGACCGACGCTGTTCTGAGCGATCAGTTCTACCAATGCCTCAAGGCGCTGCGCAGCCTGATTCCCCGTGAAGAGCGGCTCATGGCCGCGCGTTTGTCATGAGCTTCCAGCCGGTCATTCCTTTTGGCGGCATGGCCGGCTGGGCCTTTTTGCAACGCACACGCGCTGATCAGCAGCAAGCCTTCGAAAGATCCAGCGAATTCCAGCGTGAC
>JALSZZ010000341.1 GCA_027075825.1 Mariprofundaceae bacterium
AACAGGTACACTACCGCATTTTCACTGCTCCATTGGTGAACAACGGTAAGGATAGATGATATTTGCTCTGGTGTCAGTCTCATTTCAGAGTACACTTCAACCACATTGATCTGTCTCCTTCAATCCCGGCAAGGTGCTCACTCCGACCGTTGCGTGCTGCACCCGTGGCATACTCAACTTCCAGATCGGTGATGGAAGGTTTTGTATAATGAATTCGATTCATTTCTGTAAAAACATCAGACCTGCAACTGTGTCAGACAGAAGCAATAGTTGCGAAAATCATCCAGCCGCTCATTCAGGATGGTTCGCAAAACTTCAATATCCAATTGACAGTAGTCATAAACTGCAATATTTCGAAACCCCACCATAGCTTGCATCTTTGAGGCCAAATCCCTGTCCAGTAACGATGCCTCCTGCATCATCACAAAAGCATCCCGACTTTGTTGTGGAATGCCAAGTCTGCGAATACGAACCACATGCATCGCTGCATCAATCGCCGCCTCACAAGCTCGCTGAAGATTCAAAACAATCGCATCCTGTCGTGAAAAATTATTTTCCAATTCATGCTCATGCCCGTGATATTCTTCAGTAATACGTCCAAGACAACGTTCAATAATCGCAGTCTTGTTCAGTAAAACATCATCCATATACCGATCCTCGTTGACGAATATCCGCAAGAATACCTGCACGTTCCTCGTTTAGTCTGGCATAATCTGAAAAAACAACATCTTCGAATTGTTCACAAGCCATGATATTTTTGCAAAATATGCGTTCTCCGCCGGAAACCACCTGCATGCGCAACACACCGGATGCACTACGCAAATCAATCAGATCTACATCTCTGCCTGTAATAACAGTAAGTTTCCGGGACACATTCCACAGGCTTAACCTGTCGAACCTTTGCGCAGCATATACTGCCAGATCGATATCGCTATTTGCATGCATTTGACCAGATGCAGCAGATCCAAACAGATAAATTGCCTCCACCTGGGAGAATTCATGCGTGATACACTCAATACATTGTTTTATCTGCGACTTTATATCTGTTTGCAACGCTGTTTTGTTTATACGCGACATTGGTTAATCCATCACCTTCAAATCTGGCACGGCGGTTACAAACTGTCCACCCCAGTTGCGTATAAATGCATTCTTCGTCATTACTTCATCGGCGATATTCCACGGCAGAATGACAACAAAATCGGGCTTGCGTTCGGCAATCGCATCGGGCGACAGAATTGGAATATGACTGCCAGGCATATACTTGTTCTGCTTGGCCGGGGCTGCATCACAGACAAAGCTGAGCAGATCCGCCTTTACACCAGCATAATTGAGCAACGTATTGCCCTTGGCTGCGGCACCATAGGCTGCCACCGTTTTGCCCGCTCTCTTTTGTTCGATCAGAAATGCGAGAAAATCGTTTTTCACACGATTGGCGTGCTGCTGAAACTGCTGATAAACGGGCAGTGCCTGCATACCGGCATCGGCTTCCGCAGCCAGCACAGCATCCACAGCAGCAGAGACGGCAAAACCGGCATCAGCATGACAACCATAGATCCGCAGGCTGCCGCCATGGGTTGGCAATTGCTCGACATCGTACACCTTCAGACCGGCATGCTCAAAAATCCGGCTCACCGTACAGAGTGACAGGTAGGAGTAGTGTTCATGATAGACCGTGTCAAACTGGTTCAGACGAATCAGGTTAAGCAGATGCGGGAACTCCAGCGTGATCGTACCGCCGGGCCTTAGTGCGGTTTTCAATCCCTGCGTGAAATCGTTGATATCAGGCACATGGGCATAGACATTATTACCCAGAATAAGATCAGCCTGAGTGGACTGATCAACCAGCCGTTCAGCCAGTCGCCGACCGAAGAACTCACGCAGCACCGGCACGCCAAGCGCCTCAGCAGCGTCGGCAGTGGAAGCGGTCGGCTCGATGCCGAGACACGGGATACCAGCTTCGACAAAGTTTCTCAGCAGATAGCCGTCATTGGAAGCTATCTCAATCACCTGGCTATCCCGACCAAGCTGCAGGCGCTCAGTGATCATGTCGCAATAATCTTTTGCATGCCTCAACCAGCCTGATGAAGTAGAAGAGAAATAGGCATAATCAGCTGTAAACAACTCATCGGAGCGCGCATAATCCTCGGTTTGCACCAACCAGCACTGATCGCAGACATACAGCTTCAGCGGAAACCATAGCTCAGGCGCATGCAAATCATCCGCCTTCAGATAGGCGTTGGATGGCGGTGCAAAGCCGAGATCCAGAAACTGATGCTGTAACACATGGCCACAATGACGGCACTTCATAACTGCACTCCACTAAATTCGTCATTGATCAGGGTGTGCGCCTGATCCCGGGCTGAAATATCGGTGATTGACAGCGGCCAGTCGATTGATAGTTGTGGATCATCATAGCGAACACCACCTTCCAGCGCTGGCGTGTAAAACGCGGTGTGCAGATAAAGCAGTTCGCTTTCAGGTTCAAGCACCTGAAAACCGTGTGCAAAGCCCTCCGGTATCACCAGCATCCGCGCATTATCTTCAGATAATTCAACCGCATACCATTGCAGAAAGGTCGCCGAAGCTGCACGCAGATCGACCGCCACATCAAACACCCGCCCTTTCAGACAGCGCACCATCTTCATCTCAGCCGCCGGTGCATGCTGGAAATGCATACCCCGAATCGCACCGGGCTGTGAGGTGCGGGAGTGATTGATCTGCACAATGCGTCGCTCGCCCAGAGCCATAGCCAGTTCCGCTGCGCAGAACAGCCGGGCAAACGCTCCGCGATGATCACCGATATAATCTGTTTCGGCTACCATCAGATCGGCAATCGGTGTCTTCAAAAGCCTCACTGCACCACCCTGCTTTGAAACAGCGCCAGTTGTTCGGATGAAATCGCAGTAATATCAGCGCCATCATAAAACCCGTGGTACCAGTCGGCAATCCATGCCAGCGTCTGCTCAAGTGTCAGTACAGGATGCCAGTTCAATTTATTTCTGGCCTTGCTGCAATCGAGTGTCAGTAATCCTGCCTCATGCAGGTTTTCTGCATCCTGCTCAATTTGCCAGTGGGCATCACCCCAGTAATCGGCAAAGCGCGCCACAATCCAGCCTACATCACGCGCATCATGATCCTCCGGGCCAAAATTCCAGGCGCCGGAAAAGCGACCCGGATTCTCATACATGCGTTCCAGCAGTAACAGATAACCGTGCAGCGCATCCAGTACATGTTGCCATGGTCGTACTGCGCCGGGATTGCGAATGCTTACACACTGAGCTGAAGAAAATGCCCGCACCATATCGGGAATAAGGCGATCCTCCGACCAGTCACCGCCGCCAATCACATTACCGGCTCTGGCGGTTGCGATAGCGATGCGCCTGCCCTGGTCAAAGAAACTCTTCCTGTAGGCTGCCACCACCAGTTCGGCACAACCCTTGCTGCTTGAATAAGGATCGAAACCGCCCATCGCTTCATCTTCACGATATCCCTGCTTGCGTTCACGGTTCTCATAACACTTGTCGCTGGTTACCACAAGCACGCTGTTGACCGAATCAGAGCTGCGTACCGCCTCAAGCAGATGGACTGTGCCCATCACATTGGTCTGGTACGTTTCTACCGGATGGTGATAGGAGTAGCGCACCAGCGGTTGTGCGGCCATATGCACCACAATCTCCGGTTTCGCTTCAGTCAGTGCTGCCGATAACGCTGCGTGATCCCGAATATCCCCGATGATTGAGCACATGCCCTGCCCAACCTGTGCAGACGAAAAGAGATTGGGATCGGTAGCAGGATCCAGTGCAAAACCTGTTACTTCTGCGCCCAATGCTTGCAGCCAGAGCGACAACCAGCCACCCTTAAAGCCGGTATGCCCGGTGATAAACACCCGTTTACCCTTCCAGAATGCAGGTGTCATGCTACTCCCACACCTTCCACGGTGCCTTGCCGCTGTCCCACAATGCGTTCAGATGCCTGTTATCCCTGAGCGTATCCATCGGATGCCAGAAGCCATGATGCAAATAAGCCGAAAGCTCCCCATCCCGTGCCAGTTGCTGCAACGGTTCAGCCTCCCATGTAGTCTGATCACCATTGATATAGTTCAGTACACGCGGAGAGAGAACAAAATAGCCGCCGTTTATCCAGGAACCATCTCCCTTCGGTTTTTCCTCGAAAGCCGTAATCTTATGCCCGTCCATATCCAGTGCGCCAAAGCGACCAGCAGGCTGAATCGCAGTCACCGTAGCCAGTGTCTGTTGCTGCCTGTGAAAGGCAATGAGCGCAGCAAGATCGACATCGGCAACGCCATCGCCATAGGTGAAGCAGAAATCCTCATCATCCAGATAGCCCGCCACCCGCTTTAAGCGGCCACCTGTCTGCGTTAACTCCCCTGTATCCACCAGTGTTACCTTCCACGGTTCGGCAGTATTCTGATGCACCTGCATCGAGTTATTACGCATATCGAAGGTTACATCGGATTGATGAAGATAGTAGTTGGCGAAATACTCCTTGATCAGATATCCCTTGTAGCCCAGACAGATGATAAAATCGTTGATGCCAAAGGTGCTGTAGGTTTTCATGATATGCCAAAGCACAGGCTTGCCGCCGATCTCGACCATCGGCTTCGGTTTCAGATGCGTCTCCTCGGAAATCCTCGTTCCCAGACCACCTGCCAGAATGACTGCTTTCATTTAACTGGCCCGATATTATGACGATGAAACAACAGGTATATTGGTATCATATCATTTCCACCTTACACGAGGCATAATCTTTCGCACATCAATATGATCCCTGTAGGTCATCACCTGCTCAAGCATTGAGGCAATCACATCATCTGTCATATAATGAGGTTCCAGACCCAGATCCAGCAGACCGGAATGAATCGCATTATAGTAGTGTTCTTCAGGCTCTTTTCTTGGATTATCAATGGATTCAACAGTAACATTCAGTCCCATGGCATTGCCAACCCGACTAATGCGTTCAGCCAGTTCGTTGACAGAAAATTGTTCGGTAAACTGATTAAGAATGCGCAGTTTTCCTTTTTCCACAGGAGTTTCCATTGCCAGACTGACACATTGCAGTGTATCCCTGATATTCAAATAGCCTCTGGTTTGTCCGCCTTTTCCATAAACAGTTAATGGCACGCCAGCTACTGCCTGCACAAGAAAACGATTAACCGCCGTGCCGAAAATGTCATCATAGTGAAAATTGGGTAGCAACTGTTGATTAATGTCCGATTGTTCTGTGGACAGACCATACACCGGCCCCTGCATCAGATCGGTGACCCGCAGTCCGTAAGTGCGCACATAGAACCAGAGCAGGTCGGTATCGAGTACTTTCGTGGTATGATAAAGCGTGCCGGCCTGACGCGGATAGAGAAACTTCTGCTGACGGCCTTTGTGTTCCACATTCAGCCAGCCTTCTTCAATATCGATATTGGGCGTGCCATACTCACCCATGGTGCCCAGCTTGATGATATGACAGTCCGGTACATGCTCCTTAACCGCCCAGATCACATTGAATGTCGCACCGAGGTTATTATCAAAAGTACGTTTCGCCTCATCGAAACCCCGCATCGAATAGGGGCCGGATGGCTGCTCGGCATAGTGAATCAGTGCCTCCGGTGCAAAATCGCGCACCACACGCTCCAGCACCCTGTAATCGGCGCAGTCACCGATGACGACATCGATCGTTTTACCCGATTCAGCCGCAAAAATTCTGGCCCGCTCATGCAGGTTGGGCATCGGAATCAACGCCTCCGAACAGGTCTCCTGCGCCATATTGCGGCGCAGATAATTATCCATCACGCAGACTTCATGGCCTTTGGCTGCCATATCCATCGCGGTCGGCCAGCCCAGATAACCATCGCCTCCAAGGATCAGAATTTTCACAGTTCACCTCCCAGCAGGCCATGTAATTTCAGATATTGCAGCAGCTCCTGTTGATTCATCGGTGTTTGCAGCGCTGAATTGTAAGGCTCTTCGATACCAGGCTCACCCATGTTCGGATAGTCATAATGGATTGACTCATAGACCGATTTGAAGGCTGGCAGGACAATAAAGTAATTATCGATCTCGACAGTTCTACGCGTCTCCTCGGCACTCATCAACTCTTCATACAACTTTTCACCCGGTTTGTTGCCAATCACCCTGATCTCAACCCTGTTCGGATCAGCAGCCAGTGCATACACCATCACTTCAGCGATATCCTGAATACGCATCACCGGCATCTTGGTGACAAACACTTCGCCGCCGCAGGCCATGAACACCGATTCGATCACCAGTTCCACTGCCTGCTCAACCGTCATGACAAAGCGGGTCATCCTGGGGTCGGTCAGTGTAAGCGGGCCACCAGCCTCAATTTGCTTACGGAACAGAGGCAACACGGAACCCCGTGATCCCAACACATTACCGAAGCGCGTTGAGGCAAAAACAGGGTCACCGGCATGACGATGTGCATTAGCAGCCGTCATCAAACGTTCACCCATCAGTTTGCTGGTTCCCATGACGTTGGTCGGATTCACAGCTTTGTCAGAAGATGTAAAAATCACCCTCTCAACCCTGTTATACATTGCCGCATCAATAATATTTTGAGTACCAAGAATATTGGTTTTCACTGCATCTTCAGGATTTTGTTCACACAGAATCACATGTTTTAAGGCGGCGGCATGCAGTACAATATCAATTCCCTGCATTGTCTTCACTAATTTATCACGATCTCTCAGATCTCCAAGATAAAGGTGAATATGCCCGCGATGACGATAATGTTCCGTCAGAAAAAAAAGTTCTGTTTCATTATTATCCAGGCCAGTAATGCTTGCCACATTCATGTGGGCGAGTTGTCGTAAAAGCTCTTTGCCTATGGTGCCACACACGCCCGTGATAAGAACATGTTTGTTTTGCCATCTTTTTTTCATCCGTTTACCTTGTTGTGTACTCTTTTTACGCCTTTTACTGATAAGGGATATATCAATCCTTCAGGGAGAGACTGTAAGAATTCACAGTGCCTTACCCGGAAGTTCGTGAAATATGTGGAGAGAACAGCTTGTTGGTCGCAAGACGCAAAATTGCAGGATCATCCTCAAATATCGCAACCCGGGAGCCTGTCGGAGGTTGGCAATCACCACGAGAAATAGCGGGATTAAGTCAGATATGCGATCTGTTGGCGGCAAATAGCAGCGCTATTGAACAACAACAGGGCGAAGACTTGGCCAATATCCGGTTTTCACAGTAGATTTGTCAAAGTCCGACAGACTTCTGGTCTTCAAAAACTCTCAACCATTCATTTATCGTCTGCACATCCCTCACGCATCAGAGCCTGCATCTCTGCTTCCAGCCGGTCGATCAGTTTTTGCTGCGAAAATTCGCGTTCAAAACTGCCTCGTCCGCGCTCGCCCATGGCTTGCCGCTGCGCTGCTGGCAAGTTATGCACATGCAATACAGCCCTGGCCAGCGCCTTGCCATCTTCAGCGGTAACGGCAAGACCGCAACCGGCATCCTGAATGACCCGCGCACCTTCACCATTCAGTGCTGCTACAATCGGCTTGCCGCAGGCCATATAGGCCTGAATCTTGCTGGGGATGGTCTGGGCAAACACCGGATCAGCCTTCAGCGTCACCAGCAGCGCATCAGCCTGCGCAAAAAAGGCAGGCATGTGCTCCGTCGGGTGACGGCCCAAAAAATGCACCTG
>JALSZZ010000342.1 GCA_027075825.1 Mariprofundaceae bacterium
TGCGTCGTCTGTATCTCGAAGAAATCCGCGATGTCTGCCTGCCAGGTGATGCACTGGATCGGGCAGCAGTTGCCCGTGCTTTGTATATGCAGGCTGATATAACGCCCGTGTGCCGCTACCTTGAAAGTCGGTTGTTCAAGGTATTCAGCAATCGCGATTATCGCTGGAGTGATGAGTTTACGATCAAGACGGCGTTTCTCGCCACCTTGTTCAACGATGTGTTGTTTATCATGGATTCCGAGCCAGAGTTAAACCGTGGTCATGCGGATTTAAGTATGATTGTGCGCCCGGATATGCGCCATTATGCTGTTTACAATGTGTTGATAGAGTTCAAATTCGTCAAACTCAGCGATGTTGGCATGACAGGTGCAGACGTTGCCGGGGCAGATGATGAGGTGTTGTATGCCTTGCCCGCCGTGCAACAGGCTTTTGCCGAGGCCGGAGCGCAGTTGCGACGCTATATCCCCTGCCTGCGAGCCAGATACGGCGAATCGATGAAACTGTGCAGCTTTGCCGTGGTTGCTGTTGGCTTTGATCGCCTGCTGTGGATGGCGGATAACGGATGACAGAGGACAGAGGGCAGAGGGCAGAAGGCAGAAAGAAAAGCATAATTCGTTATTTATTCCTCCTTCCTTTTGACAACGAGGTTCAATCATGCAGTTCCCCTATGGCATTTCTAATTTTCAGTCGATTATTCAACGAAAACTGTTTTATATCGATCGAACAGGGATGATTCCGGCCATCGAGCAGGCAGGTGATCAACTGATCTTCCTGCGTCCGCGCCGTTTTGGCAAATCACTGTGGCTTTCGACGCTGGAAAACTATTACGATATTGCCAAAAAAGATCGCTTCAATGAGCTGTTCGGGCATCTGGCAATCGGCAAACAGCCCACCCCCTTGCGTAACAGCTATGTGATGATGCGCTGGGATTTTTCCATGATTGCGGCAACGGGTGATGCTGATGATATTGAAACAAGGCTGAACCGCCATATTAACGAAAGTATTGATGCTTGCTGGGAAAAATACGCTGAGCTACTGAATGATGAGCATATTGTGTACGCTGATGATGCTATTGCTTCGTTTACGGCGCTGGTTCACGCGCTGAACCGAAGGTCTCTGAAACTCTACCTGCTCATCGACGAATACGACAATTTCGCCAACGAACTGATGATGGGCACAGGCGATGATCATTACGACACGCTGTTACATGGCGAAGGTGCGGTGCGAGGCATTTTCAAAGCCGTCAAGGCGGCTGCCTCGGGCATGGGGCTGGAGCGGGTGTTCATTACCGGCGTGTCGCCTATTGCCATGAGTGATATTACCTCTGCCTATAATGTCGCCAAAAACATTTATCTGCGGGAAGAATTCAACCAGCTATGTGGTTTCACTGAGGCAGAAATCGCCGATGTGTTGCAACAACTGATTGAGGCGCAGGATGCATCCCGATATTCGCTGGATGAGGTACTGGCCACCATGCGCGCCTTTTACAACGGCTACCGTTTCTGCAGACGGCATGAGGAATTGGTCTATAATCCGACACTGGCGCTGTATTTCCTCGATGTTTTCGCTGCGCATAACCGCTTTCCAGACAATATACTGGATGAAAACCTGGCCATGGATCGCAACAAGATTCATTATATTGCCCACATGAAACACGGCACGGAGGTTATTGGCAAGGTCCTGGATGATAATCGGCCTCTGCTTTTACCCGCTATTTCTGAACGCTTTGGTGTGCGCCATATCGGCGAAGGGCAGGATCAGGTCGGCCTGCTGTCGTTGTTGTATTATCTGGGTGCATTAACCCATACGGATTCGCCACTACCCGGTGAGGTGGCTTTGCATATTCCCAATCTGGTGATGCGTCGTTTGTATCTGGAAGAAATCCGCGAGATCTGTCTGCCTGGTGATGCACTGGATCGGGCAGCGGTTGCCCGTGC
>JALSZZ010000343.1:0-1450 GCA_027075825.1 Mariprofundaceae bacterium
TTCTCTTAGGAACAGGCGGCCCCAATCTGTTTGTGCAGCCTCGCGCAACTGGTTTGTCGCCTCCTGCTGCCATCCGACTGACTTTTCCCGACAAAGCCGGATTGCTTCATTGATGTATCCGTTAGGAGCCGCCATCTGCTCGAAGCTGGCCTCATCAATGACCAAGTCAGGGCGTACGACATTCAAGAGCGTAAAGAGATCGGTGCCGCCGAGTTGAACGGGTGTAGCCGTCATAAGCAGCACAGCTTTGGCATTGTCACAGAAATACCGAACGCCTTGGTGCAAGAACGTGTCAGAGTTCCTGATGTGGTGCGCCTCATCGACGATGACCAAATCGAACTCGGGCGCTGGATCAAGGGCAAGCAAGCCCCGATCCTTCTTCCGTTGGTCGCCATTGCCGAAAATCAATTCGGAATCAAAGAGCGAGAAGGGCAAGATGGCTTTCCCGTACTTATTTGGCCATTCGCCTTCTAGATCAGTCTCTTGCAGGCAATGCCGCAGGAGCTTTCCATCCAGATGGGTGAAGTCCTCGTCAAAACGCTTCATCTCGGTTTGCCACTTGCGCTCAGCAACAAGCGCCTTTGGACAAATCACAAGGATTGAAGAGATGTCCATGCGTGCGCGGAGCTCTTTGATAACGAGGCCCGCTTCAATAGTTTTACCAACGCCCACCTCGTCAGCGATCAAGAGCCGCGGCCGGTCAGATTTTATCAGCTTAAGTACCGGCCGGTATTGATAGGGAACGAAATTCACGCGACCGGACCGCAGCGAGAAGAGGTTCGCTGTCGATGGTGACAAGAGATGCAGAGCCGTCAGACGCGCTTTGAACTCCTCGATAGAGATTTCAGGTCGATCGTCATCTATATCGTTGACTGCCAGGAGTTGGCTCTCATAGTAAGTGGCTTTCGCACCATCTTGAAAAACGCGGTAGCGTATCTCAGGGCCGCCAAGAACAACGTCTAGTACTGGCACTATGACGCTGTTGTCAGAGCGTAGCGTAACAAGATCGCCCACTTGAAATAGATGCACAGGTTTTTGCGCTTCATCCTTCTCCGGAACATTCACATCTTCCTGCGGTTGTTCCGGTTCTGCGTTCGTGCGCTTTGCCATCGACGCCAAGGCCGTACTCTTCATGGCACTTGCTGCTTCAATCGATGTTTTGCTGGCGCCTATGAGCAAAAGCAGTCTCTCAAGTGTGTCAGCATCTCTGTAAACTTCGCTTGGATGAGCTTCTTCTGCCGAAGCATGCGCCCATTTATTTCGGACAGTCTGGAGCTCCTTGACCCAATTCCGCCCCTCACGTGGGAACTTCAACTTATTTGAGATTTCAAACCAGTTCTGGTCAAGGACTCTGAGTAGTGTCGCTAGATCAAGCTCACGCAGAGCTTCCAATTTCTTCTCTTCGATAATTCGTTGCTGCTGAAAGCTCAGCCTGTCGATGACGTATTTC
>JALSZZ010000343.1:1460-1931 GCA_027075825.1 Mariprofundaceae bacterium
TATTTCTCCCACCAATCGTCCGAGAATTCTGGCAGCTCTTGCTCCAGGAATTCTGCGAGATCGGATGTTGCCATTCTCAATTCATTATGCATTTTATTGCTCAAAATTCACTGCTCAAAAAAGAAAAGAACGTAGCATATCACTTTTGATAATTGCGAGTCTTTTCATTTTCTTGCCTTTGGTTTCATTGTCTTGCACTAGCTTCAAACGCTCACGCGGTGAGAATGCGTGCCGGACCCTTGTCGGGCGGGCAAGCGCTATGCCGTCAGCCGGTGTTCTTAAGGTATGAACTTCCGCGGCCGCTGTGAAGGCGTTCGTAAGATATCTGGAACTCTCCAGCGAAGCAGGTGATGACGCCCTGCGGCCGTGCTCCATCACATCGCGAGAAGTGTCCTGTGAATGGCAACCAGCGCCCAAGTATCGAGCGTGCAATATTCAACCAAATCTGCGTAGACCTTCTCGCGCTCGGCA
>JALSZZ010000344.1 GCA_027075825.1 Mariprofundaceae bacterium
GCACAACGTCCGGGACACTGCCAGTCGCCGTCCGCTGACGCTTCTTGTTGCCGAAAATCGCTGCGGCTGCAAAAACAGGGGTAAATCAGTTGCCGCTGCCGCAGTTCTGTCAGCGCCGCTTCATAGGCGGCAGTACGCTGGCTTTGCAAAGGCGCTTCCTGATGCCAGTGAAAGCCGAGCCAGTGCAAATCTTCACGAATGGCTGCGATATACGACTTGCGGCAGCGCGTATGATCAATATCTTCAATGCGCAGCCACATGAATGCCTGATGCGCCTGCGCCCATTGCTGACACAGCAGGGCGGCAATACCATTACCTGCATGCAGATAACCTGTCGGGCTTGGCGCAAAACGGGTGACCGCAGTCATTCTTCTGCCACCTCAAAAAAAGCGCGAACATCGGCCAGGCTGGCAGTAATACGGGCAGGCGGCAGGTTGCGGGCCACTTCCCGGCCATAGCGTTTCTGGTACAGCCGCGAATCGAGAATCGCCATCACGCCACGATCGTTGTGGTGGCGTATCAGCCGTCCCACCCCCTGACGCAACACAGCCATGGCCTCAGGCAACTGAATATCCATAAAGCCATTGCCGCCGTTCGCCTCGCAACGATCGATACGGGCCTTGAGCAGCGGATCATTCGGCGGTGCAAACGGCATTTTCTCGATAATCACCAGCGACAGGGTTTCGCCCGGCACATCCACCCCTTCCCAGAAACTGCGTGTGCCGCATAATACGGAATGCGTATCCTTGCGAAAGGCCTCAAGAATATGATCGCGACTACCGTCGAGACCTTGTGTCAACACCTGCCAGGGCAGGCGCACGGCCAGTTCCGGGGCCATGCTTTGCATGCTGCGCCATGATGTGAAGAGCACGAAAGCACGGCCTTTGGAAGCAAGCAGCAGTTGCTCCATTTCATCCACCAGCGCCTTCATGCCTGCATCACTGCGGGGATCAGGCAGATGCCGTGGCAGATAATTCAGAGCCTGTCTGGTATAATCAAATGGCGAGGCATGGCTGGCTTCATGGGCTGTTTCCGGCAGGCCAAGGCGCTGACGGATATGCGCAAAGCTGTCCGACAGACGCAGCGTAGCCGACAGCAACACGAAAGACGCAGATCGTGACCACAAGTGCTGTTGCAGCAATTCGCCAACCTCGACGGGCGCTGCCTGATAACGCAGGGCATCGCCTTCACCTTCTTCCCAGATGACAAAATCATCAGGTGGTTGCTGTAAAAAACGCAGATCAACGAGTAGTTGTTCACTACGGGCCGATAATTGCGCCGTGTTCTCATCGCGCTCACGGCGCGATGCCATCATCTCATGCAGCGGTTGCCAGGCTTCCTGCACCGCAGTCAGCGGTTGCTTGCCCCAGCATGCAAGCAGCGCACGCCCCTGCTCCAGCATGGCCTGCTGTAATTCTTCCTCATCCCCCAGTTCGTCCAGCGTTTCCTGCACATCGTTGAGCCAGCTGATCAGGCGTAATCGCCCCAGTGACAAACCGAAATGTTGCGTAGCCACATCAGGCAGGCTGTGCGCTTCATCCAGCACATAAGCATCAAAGGCCGGCAATACCTCACCGAACTCGCCGGACTTCAGCGCTGCATCAGCCAGCAGCAGGCTATGATTGGAGATGACAATATCGGCATCCTGTGCCTTCTGGCGGGCACGCATCAGGGGGCAGTTGCGAAACTCAGGGCATTTGCTGCCGGTGCATTGTTCGGCAGTGGCCGTGACCATAGCGCCAATGCCTTTTTCAAAGGGATCAAACGGCAAATCGCCAAGATCGCCGGTGGACGTGCGTTCCGACCAGTCACGCACCCGCAGCAGCGGGCGATAATGATGGGATTCCAGCCGTGAACTGGTCAGCCAGGTATTAAGCCGTGCCGGACACAGATAATTACGCCGTCCCTTGATCAGGGCAA
>JALSZZ010000345.1 GCA_027075825.1 Mariprofundaceae bacterium
TCTATTTTTTCCCTCCATCGGCGATCTGGTCATTTATCACGTTTTCAGAAGATGCCCAGCTGGCGGGCAGCTTGTACTGGATTTATATCGTGTGTGTGGCGGTGTTTTTACTCGACATCGGTGTCATTCGGCATTTGATGTGTAAATACATGTGTATTTACAGGGTTTGGCAACATTCATTCAAAACGCGCGAAACATTGCACATCCAATATGATGAGAGTCGCAGCGATCATTGTGCAACCTGCCATTATTGTGTGGATTCCTGCTTCCTCGATATTGATCCTCGCCAGACGGCGGTGTTCGATTCCTGTGTCAATTGTGGGGAATGCATCACCGCCTGTGATGAATTGCACAGCAAGAGCAAGAAGTTGCAAGGCCCTGGCCTGTTGAGTTTTGCAATTGGGGCGAATGAAAAGAAAGAGCGTGAGCGGGGGTCGGTTGCCTCATTTTTTGCACGAGCAAAACTATCTTCACTGGCAACGGTGGCAGGGGCTGTTTTTTTCGCAATCGGTATTGCGGGATACCAGACTGATGAATTCTCGGTGTATCGCAGCGAAGCATGGCATGGTGCTAAAGTTCTGGACTACCGTATTAATGTGGCCCATAAGCTTTACCGCCCGACAGATATCAGTTTTCGCATAGAAGGCCTGGATAAAGATGTGTATCAGCTGGAGAAAAGTCAGGTGCACTTTGATACGGCAGGCAGGCAGGATGTTAAACTGCATATCAGTGAATCGCTGGCCAAGGGGTTGTATCGCTTTCGTGTATTTGCCAGTGCGGATGATGGCTGGTCCGGTGTGTTCGATGTAACACATTTTGCGCCGGGAGGCGGATAGTCAGGCTGATGAGTTATTGTTTCCATGCAGGCGGTGTTGGTGCCTGAATTGCCATAAGCGAAGGCAAGGTTATTCGTTGCAGGGCGCGGTAAATTATGCGCATTAGCGTGTCTGAATATATTGTGATAGTAATGACGTGTATTGGATGAGGTATGGCTATGAAAGAGATGAAAGCAGAAGATCAGAACCCGATGCATGCCGCCAAGGTGGAATGGGGTAAAACACCTGATGACCATTACGGTTATGCTTCGGATGAGGATCGTTTGGAAAAGCGCGGCATGGATGACTGGGAAATGGTTGAAAATATTCCCAAATCACAGAAGCGGGTACCGAAATGGTTTTATGCTGTAATCGTCGGTGTGTTGATAGTGGCTTTTGGATTGTCACTGCCATTCTGGGGTGATCGGCCGGATCATGCGCGCCCATGGTTCACCATGGGGCATTTGTATGCCGTGTTGTATTTTATTGTGGCTGGTAGTGTAGTTTTTTTCATGACAAATCTGTATGGCTCGGATCGCGGTGGTCACCTGGATTCGGATCATGAGGATGATGATGTTGATATGCCGGGTCATGGAGGCCATGGTAAATGAAGTTTGGCCCACTGCTGTGCGGAATCATGCTGATTCTGGGCTTGGCCGCCTGCGATTCGGGCAATAGCCCTAAGCTGACTGTCGATTATCCGGAGATGGATAGTCCGGCTTTTCAGAATTATCGGGCTCAGTGTTCAGAGTGTCATGTCCCGCCAAGAACAACCACGCATACGGCGGATGAATGGCCAAGTGTGATTGCCCGTATGCAGCAGCATCGTGTGCAGCGCCGAATGGCGCCGATGAAGGTATCGGAGATGACTGCAGTGCGTGATTATCTGGTTCGGAATGCTGCCGTTGGAACCCATTAATGCGTATATACCTGTTGGTGTTGGCTGGTTTGTTGCTGTCTTCCTGTTCAGCTGATGAGGGGAACTGGTTGCCGGCACCGCAATCATGGCAGGATATTACCATCAGAATGGAGACCCGGCCGACCCCGATCCGGCAGGGGATGAATGAATTTATTCTTATCGCCAATCATCAACAGCGCGGTTT
>JALSZZ010000346.1 GCA_027075825.1 Mariprofundaceae bacterium
GGCCTGAATCCCTTGCCGCCATCCGCATAGTAGAAACGCATCTCGTTGCCGTTGACGTCAACAACCCGGCTCAAATGCCAGGAAAACTTCCTGGCCTTCCTCAGCGGCCAAGCCGTCTCAAGGTAGTACTTCGTATGGTTCCTGTCTTCGAGCATCCAGCCCCTGGTCGTGCGAACAATCCGAAGATGAAGGCTGTCTGTCGCGATACGGTATTCATTGCCCAACGCCTTCAGCAGCACCATGCGCGAGTTCTTCATCACCAGCACGAAGTAGTCCTGACTGTCGATGTACTTCGGGGCGCCAAGCTTCGTTCCGCGCTCAATCCGCGTGATGTCAAGGTTCCAGCCAAAACCGTACAGGCCGTTGCCGAAACTGGACGAATACTGCAGCGTCAGGGACGGCTGCATGCCTCCGCGCCCCGGTGCGATGGGAATAGGAACCGCGTGAGTAAACGAACCCGCATACGTCAGCACATCCATGCGACCGGCGCTCGGTTTCGCCAGCGCTCCATAAGGCGAAAACCCAAGAATCAGGCACGCAAGAATCCACCACGCAATTCGGCGCATGAGCAACCCCCTCCCCGGAGAAGATCTACCGAAAATCCCCAAATTGTCGGTTTATGCCAACTCGCGCCAGACGCGAACGAATCCCGACGCTACGGCGCCGGCGTACCTCCACCGGCGGAAGATGTCGACGACTGCTGTTGCTGCAAACGCAACGCCTCGGCTTCAAGTTCCTTTTGCATCTGAGCCTGGATCGCCTGAAGACGCTGCTGTTCTTCAAGCTGCGCCTGCTGCTCTTCCTGAACCTCTTGCGCAAGCTCCTGGTCGGGTGTGACCTCGGTCGCCGCAAAGGCCGAAAACGGAAACGCGAACAACGGCAAAACCAGCAAACGCTTCATCGTCCTCCTCCCTCCGAAAAAGGCGATTCGTTCCTCGCCGGAACGGTTGCTGAACCCCAGTTAAGCACAAAAAATCGAGAATGCAAAATTTCCACAATCAATCCCGGATTCGTCAGAACATCGCCTTGATGCCCGCAGAAAGCACATGAACCGGAATGTCGGGATCATGGTAGTACTCATACTCCGTGCGCAAGGCAAAGTTGTCGTTCAATTTGAAATCCATGCCCGCACCGCCCTTGAAATTGTTGTTGGTGCCCGTCCCCGTAGCCCAGAGCCCAATACCAGAGATGAATAATGAGGTATCGCCCTTGCCCCAGAAGTATCCCGTACGAAAGTACGCGCTGCCCACACCTTCGATCGGCATCTTCCACAACAAATCCAGACCGTAAGCCGTCACCGACAACGAACCGCCCCCTGTATAGGGGAACCCGGCAAGCACCATGTACAAGGATACGTCATAGCGGCCAAGATCTGCATAGTACCCTTCAATAGCCAAGCTTTCGTTCACGTCATATCCGGCGTACACCTTGAATGCTCCGCTTGATCCGCTCGCCGTGGCCCGTGTGTTGAAAAAACCACCTGCAGCAAAGGCCCCGGCAGATGCCGCTGCAAGAGTCGCGCTATCAACCATTGCATAGGAACCACTTGCGCCCAGATAAAAACCGCCTTCTTCTGCCGCCACATGCGCCGTACACAAAAACAACGACATACACAAAGCCATCAGAACACGAAATTTCATTGCTTTTCCACCCCTCTTATCCGTGAATCGCTAGCCCGACGCGGTGAAGAATGAGCCGATGTCGGACTTTTCTACCCGATGTCCGGGATCATAGAACTAGCACTGGATGGCCCAGTAAGCTCCCATTCCTCTTTCTTCGGCCACAAGGTCAATACCAATCGCCACCATTCAACCTCAAACCACGGAAGCTGTCTGAGATTTGCGATGGATTTGCTATGATATCCGGGATTTGCGAGAGATGGGAGGCTCACCCGGATGGTGAATCGGCGTCTTGAAG
>JALSZZ010000347.1 GCA_027075825.1 Mariprofundaceae bacterium
TTGTACACCGTCACCCGCATGGATTGAATATTTTGCGGTGCGGTGTTGCTGACGACCCCGGTGGCCACTGTTTGTCCAAGGCTGATGGTCACTTGCGTCAGGCCAGGAACTCCCCCACCTGAATCGCCGCCGGAACCACCACAGGCGGCGAGAAGCAGGGCGACAATAAACACAAGGGGTAGCTGACGCATAACCATGCCTCCGCCTTACACAGCCCGAATTTCGGGCACGCCAAACAGAAAAAACTAAATAATAAAACGCGTTACAAGAATTATGGAAACTCCAACCTGAAAATAGGCGGTTATCCTATAGTAATTGCCATCGGCAATCAACCCCCTGTTTTCAGTGTGTTCCACTGCCGCTGCAAGCGTTTGAGAGAGACAGGTTCAGGCGTTTTCAGTTCCGCTGCAAACAGGGCCACATGCAGTTCTTCCAGCAGCCAGCGGAATGCTTGCATGCCGTCGCGTTGGGCTGCTTCAGGGTAGCGTTGTAAATGCTGCTCGTATTCATCGCGTAATTGTTGCCAGGCAGTGTAATCCTGTTGATCGCGGGTAAAACGGCGAGGGCCATGTTCCAGACGATGGCAGGCAGCTTGCACATAAACGGGATAACGCAGCAGACAGGGCATGGGCGTCTGATTGATAAAACCAGGGCTGAACAGGCCCGTCAGTAGTGCGTCAAGTTGTTGCGCAATACGCTGTTTTTGCGGTGATCTGGCTGGCAGTTGCCGGTGAAATTGCTGCCAGCCCTGCAAGGCTTCGCGCAATGCTTCAGCCAGTTTTTCGGCACAGGGAACAAGCCGGGCGCGACCTTCATCAAGCCGCGCTTCAAAACGTTGCTGATTACCTGGCCAGGGTGGTTGCATGAATACATGTTCGATGCAGGCATGGAGTATTTGCTCGGGCACAGGTTGCTGTTCCTTAAGTTGACTGGCCAGCAGGGTCAGTTCGCGTTGCGCGGGAAGCTTGCGCCTGATCCACTGGCACTGCTGCTTCAGTTGCAGGGCAAAAAGCCGGATCAGACCCTGACGATGCATGGCTCTGGCGCTGGCCTCGCTGTCACACAGGTGCAGGCATACGCCATCGTCCTGCGCCTGCAAGGCCGGGTACAGCGTGACCATGCGCCCTTGTATGCGTTGTTGCAGCGAAGGCGGAATATCGCCGAAGTTCCACTGTCGGGCGCTTGTGCCTGCAGGCAGCGTCGCCGCTTCTGTGGCATACTGATGGCGCAGACTGTGCAGATCGTCGCCTTTTTCGATGATCCGGCCTTGTTCATCAAGCACGCAAAAATGCATGCGTAAATGATCTGGCAATGGCTGTTCGCGCCATTGTTCCGGGGGAATCAGCAGCCCGGCCATGCGCCGCACCTCACGACTCAGTGCGGCATACAGATCGCCTTCGCCAAAGGGCATGGCGGCCAGACAGGCAGCGGCAAAATCCGGCACCGGCACCAGCGCCCGCCGTTGCGCTGCGGGAAGCTTGCGAAACAATACCATCAGTTTTTCCAGCAACAGCCCCGGCACCAGCCAGGCCGGACGTTCAGGCGGCAACTGACGCAGCAGGGCTTGCGGGATATGCAAGCTCATGCCGTCTTCGGCATGTCGCGGGTCAAAGCGGTAGCTGATGCGCAGGCGATGGCGACCCAGCATCAGCGCATCGGGAAAATCGTGATCATATGCTTCACCGTCAGGGAACAGTTCGTGCATTGATGGCAGCGGGACGGCGTTGGTATCGCGCTTTAACTGCCGCTCCAGGGTGCGTTGGTCATGGACGGAAGCTGGCAGAGTACGCGCCAGCCAGTCGCCCAGTCGCGCTTCAACGTCCTCACGATACAGGCGGCGCGATTTGCCGATGTATTGATCAATGGCGGCATGAAGCTTTTGCAATGCCGCGAGAAAGCGGCGTAACTGTGGTG
>JALSZZ010000348.1 GCA_027075825.1 Mariprofundaceae bacterium
ATGGTATGTGCAGGGGAATATCCACAAAGCCATGACAACCGATCGCAGCCAAAAGCCCGGCTGTTCCCGCCGTTTTCTGCTTGCTTATGCGGTGTTTCTGACGTTACCCCGAAGGGCTGCTGGCGATGAAAACAGCGCGGCGGGGAGCCGGGTAGCCTTCGATGGTTTTCCCTGTATCATCCGGAGCGAGAAAATCAGCCAGCGACTCAAAACGCATCCAGTTGGTGGAGCGTTGTTCATCGGTGGTGGTGGGGGAAGCATCGACAAGGCGAATATGCCGAAAACCGGCGCGGGCCAGCATGCATTCAAGCATGTCAGGGCTGGGGATAAACCAGACATTGCGCATTTTGGCATAACGCCCGGCAGGCAACAGGCATTGCCTGCCATCACCTTCAATATACAGGGTTTCCAGTACCAGTTCGCCACCGGGACGCAGCAATTCGCGAAGTTGCAGCAGATGATCAACAGGGGATCGGCGGTGGTAGAGAATGCCCATGGAAAATACGGTATCAAAGCAATGGCAGGCAGCAGGCATGGATTCAATGCCAAGCGGCAGGTGAAAAACGGGCTGCGAGCGTGCATAATGCTTAAAAACGCGAAACTGCATGGCGAATAATACGGTGGGGTCAATACCGATTGCCAGCGCTGCGCCGGCTCCGCGCATGCGCCACAGGTGGTAGCCGGAACCACAGCCGATATCGAGCACGCGGCGGCCATGCAGCGGTGTGATATGATCTTGCAGACGTTGCCACTTCCAGTCTGAACGCCACTCGGTATCAATCTCAATCCCAAACAATGAAAACGGGCCTTTGCGCCAGGGGTGAAGTTGCTGCAAGGCGGCGATCAGCGTTTCGCGCTCATCAGCGGAGAGTTGCGCAGCCTGGCCGACATGGATAACGGGCTGATCCAGATGCAGGGCATCAGGCTGACAAGCGGGCAAGCCATCAATTACACCTTGCCAGCGTTGAAAATCACCATGCCGGGGCATGATCTTCCAGGCATTAGCTGCCAGCGTCAGCAAGGCATGATTCAGTTCTGGCGGAAAGCTGGTGCGGGCGAGTGCCTGTTGCAAATGCCAGGCTTCATCGTTTGCCCATGGTGGCGACATATCAGTCGCGTCCAAGAATACGAATATCCGCCAGTTCAAGCGGCTCGGCGCTCTTGAATGTCAGTTTTACTTCCTTGACGGGGTTCATTTCAGGCGTAAGCGTAACGCTTGCAGGGCGATCAATATCCTCGTTCCTGCGCTCCAGCAACTGTTGCCAGCGGCCATTATCGCGGCGCACAAAAAGCCGGATCCAGGCATCGGTGAAATCAGCATCGCCAACACTGGCCTTGCCGATGATAATTTTTTCAACCTGTTGTGCATATTTGAAGGTTAGCCGACTGTGCCCCGTCTTGAACGTATGCAGGCGTTTTTTCAGGGCATAATCACGCAGTTCTTCGAAAAACACGTGCGATTGGCCACTGAACTCATCCTGGCCTGCCGGGCTGCGTGAGAAATCGCTGCGACGCAAGCGGTAGGCCTTGTGTGCCGTCAGGGCGATGAGCGTGGATTTCGGGCGTTGTTTTACCTTGTGCGTCGCGGGCGTGAGCGGCGTTTCTTTTTTAACAGCCGGAGGTTGTTCACGATGTTTGCCGGCCGCCTGTTGCTTTGGCTGTTCAGCAGAAACTGTTGCCTGCGTCTCGGGGGGCGCGGGTTTTGTGGTGGTTTCTTTGTTCTTCGCTACGGCTTCGTGCGTCTGCTTTGGCACTGTCACCACGGGCTGCTCCTCGCTGCCTGTCAGCCACCAGCCGACAAGCAGCGCGACCACAACAGCAGGTATCAGCCAGCGTTGCCACGATGCAGACAGGCTTTGACTGGCTTTCGTGCCTGCGGCTGTCAGCAGGCCGCTGGCAATGGTAA
>JALSZZ010000349.1 GCA_027075825.1 Mariprofundaceae bacterium
ACGAAGGGAATCCTTTTTGTCAACAGGACCTAAGGTTCTGAAATTCGGCGAAGCAATTGCGCAGGCTAATGGTCATAAGCATTTACTACTTGGGAATGGCTTCAGTATCGCTTTGAAGCCAGACATTTTCAGTTACAATTCACTTTTTGAAAATGCGGATTTTTCAAAAGTTCCCCACTCAGCTGCACTATTTGACGCATTGGGCACTCGGGATTTTGAGGCTGTTATCCGATTGTTAGTCGATATGGCCAAGGCCCTCGCTGTCTATGAAGAAGCAAGCTCAGAATTGCTTGAAAAGATCAAACAAGATGCAGCGTCCATAAAGGATATTCTTGCTACGGCAATTGCCCAAAATCACCCAGATAGACCCTATGATATTGAACCTGAACAATATGCAGCTTGCCGAAAATTTCTATCTCATTTCGAACGAATTTTCTCGCTTAACTATGATGTCTTGCTTTACTGGGCCTTGATGCAGGATGAGGTCGATGAACTTAATATTCAATACGATGATGGATTTCGCCATCCCGAAGGAAATGAAGACGCGCCTTATGTGTCCTGGCAAGAAGCCAACAGCGCTACGGTGCATTTTCTTCATGGTGCCCTTCATTTATTTGATGCCGGTCATGAAATCACCAAATACACATGGTCGAAGACGGACATTGCAATAATTGATCAAATTCGAGCTGCTCTGGAAGAAGAGAGATATCCTCTTTTTGTTGCCGAGGGGCACAGCGATGACAAACTCAATAAGATCATGCACAGCGCTTACCTTCATAAAGCATTGCGCAGTTTTTCCTCTATAGGCGGATCACTTTTCGTTTTTGGTCACTCCTTTGACAACAATGATTATCATATTTTGGGAAGAATTCCACACAGTAAAATCACAAACCTATTCATTAGCCTTTATGGAGACAAGGATTCGGAAGCCAATAAAGGAATAATTCAGAGCGCTTATGCACTGAGGGAAATTCGCTCTGAGCTTTCCCGGAAGAAAGAACTCAATGTCCACTTCTTTGATGCGGAAAGTGCGCATGTTTGGGGATAGAAAAGCACGAGATTAACAAGAATAGAGATGGAAAATTTTAAGGGTGTTGGTAAACATCAAGCAATTGAATTGAAGCCTATCACGTTGTTTTTCGGCCCCAACAGCGCCGGCAAGAGCACCATCCTTCAGGCGCTGCATTACCTTCGCGAAATCCTCGAACGCGGTAATGTGGACCCGGACCGAACCATCGCCGGCGGGCTTATTGATCTCGGCGGTTTCGCGACCCTCGTACATGATCACGAACTTCATCGCACTGTCACGCTCAAGGTAGTGCTCGACCTTTCCGATGAACAGGGTGCCGAAGGCTTGCCGCTCAATTCCGGTCTCTCCTTCGGTGAGCCCGAATTCTCCGAATTGCCGGTCCGTTACCTTATAGGCGAAAGCACTGAATACCAGGATTACGCCATCGTCCAGGAAGTGGGCCTGCAGGTGGATATCCGCTGGAGCGAGCTTGAAGAAGCCCCATATGTGGCGCGCCTGGCCATCGAGATCGATGGCGAGCCGATTGCTGCCATCGTCTCACCCCCATCCGAGGGTCGGGCGCAACTGACCGAATTCAACTTCAGGCATCCGTTGCTGCAGCGTGCGGTTCTTCCGGAAGACATCGACGAGTTTAAGGCGGAGACATCATCGCCCCTTGAAGATGAAATCTGGATATTGGCCCGAGAGGCGGCGGCAGATCGCTCAAGGCCAGACACACTACCAGATCAATTGCATATCGCAGTTGAAACAGAGTTTGGCGCGCTCCCTCGGCTTGACGACCTGCTCGGCCTGGATTTGGTCGAAATCGACAAAAATCTGATCCGAAAACGCTATGCTCAACCATGACGGCAAGGTGGTGATGATCCGCT
>JALSZZ010000350.1:0-1334 GCA_027075825.1 Mariprofundaceae bacterium
AAGGTGGGGGACAGGGCGCCCGCGTTCAAGCTCCCGTTGGTCAACACGTTTGACTCCATGCGCAAGTTCGGCCCCGAGATGTGGACCGGTGCGGCCAAGAAGGGGCGCAAGAAGATCATGATTCTGAGCTTCTTCGCCACCTGGTGTGAGCCCTGCAAGCAGGAGATGCCCGAGCTGGTGCGGCTCTATGACACCTACAAAGACCAAGGCCTGGGCGTCATGCTGGTGTCCATCGACAAGACCGACAAAAAGCCCGAGGTCGTCTCGATCATCAACGAGAACAACGAAGAGCAACTGATTAGGATTGCCTTCAATCCCCTCACGGAGGAGTTCACGGTTGCGAATGCCTCGTCGGACAACAACCCTGCCTTCATATCGAACATTTCAGACATTTGGTCGTCCGGGCAAGGAACCTACAACTTCATTACTGAATTCATCCAGAGGCTGGAAGGCCACCAGGAGATAGCGTCAGACCAGCGTTCGGCAATCGCGTCAAACATCCAACAACTTGATAATATCAAGAACTACCAATTCTCGGTACTGGTGCTGTCGGCTGATCTCGATGTCGATGTTGTCGCTGAAATCTTCCAAAGAATTAATTCTGGCGGCATTCCGCTGAATTCGGCAGACTTCATCCTGACCCTGATGTCGGTCTATTGGGTGGAAGGTCGGCACACACTAGAGGATTTCTCTAGGAAGGCAAAGACACCCTCCACTGATCAGTCGGGATCGCCCTACAACGTGTTCCTGGTCCCTTCTCCCGACCAACTATTGCGTGTTGCTGTTGGATTGGGGTTGAAACGCGGGGTGCTCCAGAATGCCTACCACGACCTGAGGGGCCGGGACCCAAAAGACAAAGCTGTAAAGGAAGACCTACGCCAGGCACGGTTTGATGATCTCAAACAGGCTCAGGATAAGGTCCTGGCCCTGGCCGACTGGCACGAATACATAACCTGCGTAAAAGCCGCCGGGTTCCGCTCCAAGGCAATGCTGACTTCGGCAAACAACTTCCTTTACGGCTACCTGCTCTACCTGATCGGGAAGCATGAGTTCGGCGTCGATCATTGGGCTCTTCGCGGTGTGATGAGCCGCTGGTTCTTCATGAGTGCATTGACGGGGCGCTATACCGGGAGTCCAGAAACGGTGCTGGAAGCCGATCTCCGCCGACTAGAACAAGCGGAGCACACCCCTGCTGGCTTTGTCGGCCAGTTGGACACTTTGATCGCCAACCAGTTGACGGATGACTACTGGAGGGTTTCGCTTCCCGAGCAGTTGGACAGTTCCAGCGGATATAGCCCTTACCTTTTCGGTTACCATGCCGCCCTCAACCTGCT
>JALSZZ010000350.1:1344-1891 GCA_027075825.1 Mariprofundaceae bacterium
CGGTCGAACGCCATCACCTGTATCCCAAGGCCTATCTTCGGAAACAGGGATACACCGGGACCTATCGGCTGAACCAGATCGCCAACTATGCATTCGTGGAGTGGGCGGACAACATCAAGATATCCGATGCCGCCCCGGCGGAGTATTTCCCACCGCTGTTCGAAGGTTTGACTGATCAGGAGAAGTCCAATGCGTCCTATTGGCATGCACTGCCGGACAACTGGCAAGACATGGAGTATTGGGACTTCATTGCCCAGCGGCGGAAACTGATCGCAGCGGTAATCCGCGACGGGTTCCGAGTTCTCACCGGCGACGTTGAGCCCTTTACCGGAACAATGGCTGAACCATCGGTGTCTGAGCTTCTGCACGACATGGAAACACTGGAAATCGAGTTCAAGGCGACGGCCCGGATTCCAAGGACTTCCGATGTTCCGGAGAAGGTCATCAACGAGGGCATCATCAAGACCGTTGCCGCCTTTATGAACACGAAAGGGGGAACCCTCGGGATAGGTATTTCCGATGACGGCGACATTCTCGGCATCCAGGC
>JALSZZ010000351.1 GCA_027075825.1 Mariprofundaceae bacterium
AAACGCTTGGCGGCGGTATGGGCGCATCTGCCGCCGGCGATGGCCTGAATGCCGTGCAGTGCCATATGACCAATACGGCCAATACGTCGATTGAAACCATGGAAAGCTGCTATCCGTTGCGCCTGCACCGCTATGCGATTCGGCGGGGTTCTGGTGGCGCAGGCCGGTATGGCGGTGGCGATGGTCTGATTCGTGAATGGGAAGTATTGCAGAACTGTACCCTATCCATCATCAGTGAGCGCCGTCGCTATGCGCCAGCCGGTTGTCAGGGCGGGATGCCAGGGCAGGCAGGTGAAAACCTGTTGTGGCGCGATCATCAATGGCAGGCTCTGCCTGCCAAGTGTTCACTGGCGCTTGAAGCAGGCGAACGCATCAGGATGAGTACGCCAGGCGGTGGTGGCATGGGGGCACAGGGTGCTGTTTTTACATGATACAAGCGGAATTATTCCCCCTTTTTGTCGAAAAAGACTTGCCATGTCATATGCTTTCTGCTAAAAATCGCCCCGCACAACATTGAGGGCAGAGGGGTTCTGATTGCTCATCAGTTGTTTAAGTGGCTGATTCTTATATGGAAAATGCCCGATATTCACAAATAAAAACGTTGTTTCTCGTTCACTTTTTGGTGGCGGGGTTATTGGCCGGAGGGTGTTTTTTTCTCTTTGATGCCAGCGTTGCGCTGTCGTTTTTTTGCGGTGGTGCGCTTGCCGTTTTAGCCAGTTGGCACACTCACAGGAGCCTGCATCGAACAGATGGCAGTGATCCTGAACAAGGGCGGCGGCAGTTGTTGAAATCGGCGTTATTTCGCTATGTGATGGCACTGCTTTTGTTGTTGCTTTGCTACCGGGTGGGGTTGGCGTTGCCGGTGCTGGCAGCAGGTTTCTTTGTTGCGCAGCTTGTGACCTATCTGTATTTTTTTTATCTGCTGCAAAAGGATCAGCGCCAATCGCGTTTGTCCTGAATGCTGGCAGAAGTCGGAAAGTTTTAATGGAAAAGGCGCGTGAGCCGGGTATCTGTGTGTTGCAGATACCGTCGGCGTTCGTGTCCAACGATCCCGTCAGGGAAACAAAAGGGGAATGTGAGTGAGTACAGCATCACACGCTGACGACAAGGCGATCAGCGCACACCTTGATTACTGGACATATCAATTTGATCCAGGTAGTCATTTTATGCAGATCCATCTTGACACCATGCTGGTGACATTGACGGTGGCAGCATTGATTATCGGTTTTTCCTTGTGGCTGCGTGGCAAGATTATCGCTGGTGCGCCAAGAGGGGCGCAGAATGCAGTGGAAGCCCTGATTGGCTTTGTGAATGATACGGTTCGGGATAACTTCCCGGTACATAACCCGATTATTGCGCCGCTGGCGCTGACCATCTTTGTCTTTGTGTTTCTGTGTAACTGTATTGATATTTTACCCGCTTATTTACTTGGTCATACGGCACACCTGTTGGGCATTGAGCATTTCCGTCCTGTGCCGACCAATGATCTTAATCTGCCGGTGGCCATGGCTGTCGTGGTTTTTGCCATGGTGCTGTACTATGAATTCAAACTCAAGCCGGGGCATTTTGTTAAAGAACTGCTCTTGCAGCCGTTTGCTTCATTGCTGCTGGATTCCAAAAACCCCGTCGTCAAGCTGCTCGGTGTGCTGCTGATTCCGCTAAATCTCACGCTCAAGATTATTGAAGAGCTGGCCAAGCCGCTGAGTCTTTCCTTTCGTTTGTTCGGTAATATGTTTGCCGGCGAAGTGATTTTCCTGCTGATCGCCATGCTGCTGCTGGTTGGCAGCCTTGATGAACTGGCCAGCTTTGGCGGCCTGTTATCAGAGGTGATCGGCTTTTTTGTCGGACTTGGATGGTCTTTGTTCCATATGTTCATTGGCCTGTTGCAAGCCTTTATTTTTATGATTCTGTCGGTGGTGTATTTGTCCATTGCCCATCAGCCGGCGGAGCATTAATCAACGGTGCTAATCAAGCGTCGTTATTTTAGTTTCATTTAATCTAAAGGAGTAAATAAATGGAAGCTACAACAATCATCACCGCAGCGTCTGCTATCTCTGTGGGTGTCATTCTGGCCGCCGCAGGTCTGGGCTCAGCTATCGGCTGGGGCCTGATTTGCTCCAAGACACTGGAGGGTATTTCCCGTCAGCCTGAAATGCGCCCGCAACTGATGTTCAATATGTTTATTTTTGCTGGCCTGATGGAATCTTTCCCTTTTATTATCATGGCATTCGCGCTGTGGTTCCTGTTTGCCAATCCATTCCTCGGATAATACCGGTTCAGGGCTACCGGGCAGGTCAGTCGGCCTGCCCTTTTGAAATCACAGGGATGAGAGGAGTAACAAGGTGAATATTGATCTGACATTTGTTGGCCAGATTATCGTCTTCGTTGCCATGGTATTATTGTTGAAGCGCCTTCTTTATGCGCCCATCAACGATGCAATGGAAGCCCGAACGAAGAAAATCGAAGATGGTCTGGCGGCAGCTTCGGCTGGCGAAGAAGCCAGACTGAAAGCTGAAGCAGAGGCTGAGAAGCGTATTGCCGAGGCCAAACATCAGGCGCAGGAAATTGTTGCTGCGGCTGAGCGTCGTGCTGCTGAACTGCAGGAAGAATCGACGTTGCGGGCGCGCAAGGATGCTGCGGCCATTGTTGATGCCGGCAAGGCTGAACTGGAAGCTGAAAAGAATCGCGCCCGTCAGGAGTTGCGTGCCGAGGTTGCTGCTATTTCCATGGCTGCTGCGGAGAAGATTCTTGGCGTTGAGCTGGATGCCAGTCGCCACAGTGCGTTGATTGACGAAGCTATCAGCAAGGAACTGGCATGAGTGCGGCCAGGGTTGCACGTCGTTATGCTGCTGCCTTGTTTGAACTTTATCAGCAGGGGCTGGTAGATCGCGATGAGCTGAGTAATGCGGCATGTGCTGCGGCTGATTCTGTGGCTGCCCCGTTTCTTGCTTCTCCTGATTTTGACAAAGGTGTCAAGGCCATGGTGGTCAAGACAGCGATCAAGATGGAGAAAGAAACCGTTATCACTCGCCTGATCGATTTACTGAGTGAGCGCGGCAAGCTGGTGCTGCTGCCTGAAATTGAGCAGCAACTGGCAGCGATGATTGCCCGTGCTGAAAGCCAGGCAGAGGTGAATGTTACGGTTGCAACTGCCCTGGATGAACGGGAAGAGGCAGCGCTTCTCGATGCGCTGAAACGCACCAGTGGCGGCGATGTCCGCCTGCATGTAACGCAGGATGGCTCCATTCTTGGTGGCCTGATTGTGCAGATCGGTGACCGCAAGATTGATGCCTCGGTGCGCAGTAAGCTTGATGCGCTGAAGCAGGCGATCAGCAACTGATACGCAGGCAGCGCACAGCGTTTCCTATTGATTGAACAGATGAATAACAACAGAGGTTGAAAATGAAGCTCGACACAGCGGAAATCAGTTCCATTATTAAAGAGCAGATTCAAGGCTTTGAGTCTGCTGCTGCTGATGTAAACGTGGGCCGAATTATCTCCGTTGCAGATGGCGTGGCATTGATCCACGGACTGGCAGGTGCCATGTCTGGTGAAATGCTTGAATTCCCGAATGAAACGACCGGCATGGTATTGAATCTTGAAGAAGACTGTGTCGGCGCGGTGATTTTTGGTGAGTATATCCATTTGCGCGAGGGTGATGAAGTTCGCTCTACCGGCAAAATTTTTGAAGTCCCCGTTGGCCCTGAACTGAAGGGGCGTGTGGTGAACGCGCTGGGCCAGCCGATTGATGGCCTGGGCGCTATTAACGCTGCTGCCACGGATGTGGTAGAAAAGGTGGCGCCTGGCGTGATTGAGCGCAAGAGCGTTGATCAACCCATGGCAACAGGCATCAAGGCCATTGATGCCATGATTCCCATTGGTCGCGGCCAGCGTGAGCTGATTATCGGCGATCGTCAGACGGGCAAGACGGCAATTGCTATCGACACCATGATTAACCAGAAGGATTCTGGTGTTACCTGTGTGTATGTTGCCGTCGGCCAGAAAGCGGCAACGGTAGCCAATGTGGTTCGCACACTGAAAGAGCATGGCGCGCTGGATAATACCATCATTGTTTCTGCGTCTGCCTCTGAATCTGCGGCATTGCAGTATATCGCGCCGTACACCGGTTGCACCATGGGTGAATACTTCCGTGATCGCGGTGAAGATGCGCTAATTATTTATGATGATCTGACCAAGCAGGCGTGGGCCTATCGTCAGGTATCACTGATTCTGCGTCGTCCACCGGGCCGTGAAGCGTACCCGGGTGATGTATTCTATCTGCATTCCCGTTTGCTGGAGCGTGCATCGCGTGTTTCTGAGGCCTATGTGGAGAAGTTCACCGACGGCAAGGTAACGGGCAAAACGGGTTCACTGACTGCATTGCCGATTATTGAAACCCAGGAAGGCGATGTGTCAGCCTTTGTGCCGACCAATGTTATTTCCATTACTGATGGTCAGATCTTCCTGGAAACAGGTTTGTTCAATGCTGGTCAGCGTCCTGCTGTGAATGTTGGTCTTTCGGTCTCCCGTGTGGGTGGCGCAGCCCAGACCAAGGCGGTGAAGAAAGTCGGTGGCGGCTTGCGTCTGGATCTGGCGCAGTACCGTGAACTGGCAGCCTTTGCCCAGTTTGCTTCTGATCTGGATGAGGGTACCCGCAAGCAGATTGAACGCGGCAAACGCGGTATGGAAGCACTGAAGCAGAACGAGAACAGCCCGATGTCGGTCGCTGAAATCACAGCGATTCTTTACGCTCTTGGTCATGGCGATCTGGATGATATTGAGTCTGACAAGGTGGTGGCTTTTGAGGCCGCGCTGATGTCTTACCTCAATCATGATGAGAAAGCGCTGATGGAAGAACTGAATGAAAAGGCTGCCCTGAGTGACAGCATCGTCGATCGTTTGAACAAGGCTATTGCCAACTTCAAATCCACCGGCACCTGGTAAGGAGTAGATCGTGGCTTCTGCAAAGGAAATACGTGGGCAGATCAAGGCGATTCAGAACACCGGTAAAATTACCAAAGCCATGGAAATGGTGGCTGCTTCCAAGATGCGCAAAGCGCAGCAGCAAGTGATTGATGCACGTGCCTATGCGGAAGGCATTCGCCGGGTGATTGCCAATCTGATGCAGGCACATCCTGAATATCGGCATCCTTTTATCACACCACGTGATGAAGTGAAACGCATCGGACTGATTGTTATCAGTACGGATAAAGGTCTCTGCGGCGGTCTGAATACCAATGCCATGAAAAAGGCAGTGCAGGTACTCAAATCTGTGGATGTAGCGGCGGATGTGATGAATATCGGACGGCGTGGTGGCATGTTCATGCGTCGTTGTAATGTCTCCATCATTGGCAGTGTGGAAAACATCAACGATCAGCCGAGTCTGGATGAAATTCTGGGCGTGGTTCAGGTGGCGATGAAGCATTACCTGGAAGGCAAGCTCGATGAGGTGCATCTGGTGTACAGTGAGTTCGTCAACACCATGACGCAGATGCCTGTCGCCAGTCGTCTGATGCCTTGCCCCATGCCGGAAGAAGAGACGCATGGCGGTTACTGGGATTATCTGTATGAGCCAGATAGCAAGGAAGTGCTGGAGGGGCTGTTGCAACGCTATATTGAGTCACTGGTTTTTCAGGGTGTACTGGAAAACAAGGCATGTGAGCATTCCGCTCGCATGGTAGCGATGAAAGCGGCGACCGATAATGCCAAATCAATCGTCCGTGACCTGCGCATTACCTATAACAAGGCCCGGCAGGCAGCAATTACGCAGGAAATTGCCGAGATCTGTTCGGGTGCCGCAGCGTCGGCCTGATCCACTGGTTAAATTGAGTTAGAGAGGAAATTATGAGTACAGGAAGTATTGTACAGGTGATTGGGCCTGTGGTCGATGTGCGCTTTTCTTCCGGTGATTTGCCCGCTATTTATAATGCCTTGCGCATTGAAGAAGCTGGCCTGACGCTGGAAACACAGCAGCATATTGGTGATAATACCGTGCGTGCGATTGCCCTGGGTTCCACCGATGGCCTAAAGCGCGGCATGGACGTGGTTGATACCGGTGACAGCATCAAGGTTCCCGTTGGAAAGGGAACGCTTGGTCGCATCATGAATGTGCTGGGTGAGGGCATCGACTTTGAAGGCGCTGAAGTCAAGACGGAAGAGCGTGCCTCCATCCATCGCGCTGCGCCGACTTTTGAAGAGCTGGCACCGGCGCAGGAAATTCTGGAAACGGGCATCAAGGTGATTGACCTGATGGCTCCGATTGCCAAGGGTGGTAAAGTTGGCCTGTTCGGTGGCGCTGGCGTCGGCAAGACCGTGAACATGATGGAACTGATCAACAACATCGCCAAGGCGCATGGTGGTTTTTCCGTGTTTGCCGGTGTTGGTGAACGTACCCGTGAAGGCAACGACTTCTACTATGAAATGAAGGAATCCAACGTACTGGATAAGGTGGCTCTGGTGTATGGCCAGATGAATGAGCCTCCCGGTAACCGTCTGCGCGTAGCGCTGACTGGCCTGACCATGGCGGAATACTTCCGTGATGAAGGTCGTGACGTGTTGATCTTTATTGACAACATCTATCGTTATTCACTGGCGGGTGTGGAAGTTTCTGCGTTGTTGGGTCGTATGCCTTCGGCTGTGGGTTATCAACCGAACCTGGCTGAAGAAATGGGTAAGCTACAGGAACGTATTGCCTCTACCAAGGTCGGTTCTATTACCTCAGTACAGGCCGTGTATGTGCCTGCCGATGATCTGACGGATCCGGCACCGGCGACGACTTTTGCGCATCTGGATTCAACCATTGTGCTGTCTCGTCAGATTGCCGAGCTGGGTATTTATCCGGCAGTGGATCCGCTGGACTCCACCTCGCGTCAGCTTGACCCGAAAGTGGTTGGTCTGGAGCATTATGAAGTGGCCCAGGGTGTGCAGCGTACGCTTCAGCGCTACAAGGAATTGCAGGATATTATTGCCATTCTGGGCATGGATGAGCTTTCCGATGATGATAAGCTGCTGGTAGCGCGGGCGCGCAAGATGCAGCGCTTTTTGTCGCAGCCATTCCATGTCGCGGAAGTGTTCACTGGTGCGCCTGGCATCTATTGCAAGAAAGAAGACACTATTCGTGGCTTCAAAGGCATTCTTGCCGGTGAATACGATCATATTCCCGAACAGGCATTCTACATGACCGGCAGTATTGACGGTGCCATTGAGAAAGCCAAAAAGATGGAAGCTAAGGCATAAGCCATGGCTACCATGAATGTATTGGTCGCCACAGTTGAGCGTGAGGTGTATCGCGGGGAAGCTGACTTCCTCGCTGCGCCTGGCGTTTCAGGTGAATTGGGCGTATTGCCACGGCACTGCCCGTTGATGGCGAAGCTGACATCCGGTGAGTTGCGGATTCAGCTGGGTGATCGCACGGATGAAGTGTTTGTATCCGGTGGCTTTATGGAAGTTCAGCCGGATATGGTGACGGTGCTGGCTGATAGTGCGGAACGTGCTGCTGA
>JALSZZ010000352.1 GCA_027075825.1 Mariprofundaceae bacterium
GGCGGTGAGGAAGATGAAGCGCCTGTTGCGCTGGTTGGCAAGGGCCTGACCTTTGATGCCGGTGGCATCAGCATCAAGCCACCGGCAGCCATGGATGAAATGAAATTTGATATGTGCGGTTCAGCAGCGGTGCTGGGCACCTTCAGGGCAGCCCGCGATCTGCAACTGAAAGTCAATCTGCTGGGCGTGATTCCTTCCACCGAGAACCTGCCGGGCGCAGCCGCCTACAAACCCGGCGATATTATCACCGCCTACAATGGCACCACCATTGAAGTGCTCAATACCGATGCTGAAGGTCGTTTGATTCTGGCCGATGCGCTGGCTTATGCCGCCGAGCAGAAGCCGAAAAAAATCATTGATTTTGCCACTCTGACCGGTGCCTGCGTCATCGCGCTGGGTGCACAGGCCAGTGGCCTGATGGGCAATAATCAGGCTTTGTTGCGCAAGCTTGAAAAATCGGGCGAGCGTACCCACGATCGTGTGTGGCAACTGCCCATGTATGAAGAATATCAAAAGCAGATTGACAGCCATATCGCGGATATTCGCAATATTGGTGGCCGCGAGGCAGGCACCATTACCGCCGCCTGTTTCCTCTCCCGTTTCGTTGATCAGCTACCCTGGGCGCATATCGATATTGCCGGCACTGCCTGGGGCAAGGGCGATGAGCTTTCACCCAAGGGCGGCACGGGCGCTGGCGTTCGCCTGATGATTGATTACCTCTCAACGCTTGCCGGTCACGAAGCAACAGGCGACTGACGGCCTTGATGATCACACCTCGCGTGTATGCGACGGGCAGCATAGCCATGCTGCCCGTTCCTTTCTTTTATTACTTCAATATTCCTGTTTTTCAATGGCTTAACGGGCATAATGCCGACTGGCTGGATGCTTTGATGGGCGTTGTCAGCGGTCTTGGCGATGGTCTGGTGATCGCCTTGCTACTGGGTCTGGTGGCCTTTTATCACTGGCGTGCCGGACTGGCCGGGCTGGCTGCCTTCATACTGTCCGGCCTGCTGGCGCAGTTGCTCAAACGCGCCTTTGATATGCCCCGGCCTCCTACCGTACTGGAGCATGTGCATATCCTTGGCGCAGCATTACACAGTCACAGCTTTCCCTCCGGCCACGCCACGTCCTGCGGCGTGATGATAGCCGGGGCTTTTTTGCTCTTCTCCCACCGTCACTGGCAAGCATGGGTTGTCGCCGTTCTGTTCACATTGGCAGCGCTGGGGCGCATTTACGGCGGCGTGCATTTTCCCCTGGATGTCTGGGTCGGCCTGTGGCTTGGCGCGGGTAGCATGTGGTGGTGCTGGCAACGTTCCCGTCGCTGGCCGCTGCAACGCTGGTCTGCCTGGCCATGGACACCACGTCTGCTGGGACTGATTGTGCTGATCGAAAGCGCCGTACTGGGCCTTGGTTATCATATTCAACCGCAAACAGCGCAACCCTTATGCTGGCTGCTGCCACCACTGGCGCTGGCACTGCTGTGGCGCTACTGGCAGGCAGCGCTGATCCGCCCGGCGCTTTCCTGACATTGCCCGCTACATGATTTTTTCATCTTTTACCTTCTAGCGTGTGCCGCCATGTTGTTAATGGAGTGTTCTTTTGGCTGACAATATTCGCGAAATACCCTATAACTACACCTCCTATTCGGATCGGGAAATCGTTATCCGTTTCCTGGGTGAAGAAAGCTGGGATGATCTGAATGTATTGCGCTCGCAACGGCGCACTGGCCGCTCAGCGCGCATGCTCTTTGAAATTCTTGGCGATCTATGGATGGTCGAGCGTAATATTTATTTGAAGAACACACTGTTACAGCAGCCACGCAAGCGGCGCGCCATGCAACAACGGCATGCCAGCCGTTTGCAACGCATTATTGAAGGGGCCACAGATAATCCCCGGGCCCGCAAGGTAGCAGGCCAGCTGGAACAGGCACTGGAAGCCTTTGCGCAATGGTTTGAGCGTGAGCCGCAACGGCGCAAACAGGCTGAAAAAGCATTTGCCCGCCACACCCACCGCAACAACGTGCATTTTGATGCCTACACCCTGGCACATCATGCCACCGATGCCACGGACTGGCGTTCGCATCTGCCATTTTGCGTGCTGACACCGGATGCCGCAGAAGAAATCCCCGGTCTGATTCGCGCCGCCAAAGCGCTGGATCTGGTATTGATCCCACGCGGCGGCGGCACGGGGTTATGCGGTGGCTCTGTGCCGCTGACCGACCGCGCTGTCATCATCAATCTGGAAAAACTGGACGTTATCGACGACGTGCGCATGCAAAGCATCTGCGACGATGAAGGCGATGAGTCGGCTCACATGGTGCCCACGATTCGGGCCGGTGCCGGTGCGATAACCGGGCGCGTCATGGAAGCGGCACAACCCCATGTCTTTGCCACCGATCCGACCAGTCTGTGGGCCTGTACCATTGGCGGCAATGTTGCCTCCAATGCCGGTGGCAAGCATGCTGTCATCTGGGGTACCTGCCTGGATAATCTGCTGGCCTGGCGCATGATTGATGCGGAAGGCAACTGGCTGGATATTCGCCGTCTGAATCACAATATGGGCAAGATTCATGATGAAGCAGAGGTGCAGTTTCGCATTCGGCGCACCGATTCACAGTCTTCTGCAGTGCTTGCTGATGAAATCCTGACCATTCCCGGCGGCGAATTTCGTCGTCAGGGCCTGGGCAAGGATGTCACCCGCAAGGCCATGCGTGGCCTGCCAGGCATTCAGAAAGAAGGTTGCGATGGCCTTGTGGTGGAAGCGACGTTTGTGCTGCACAAGGCCTTTGCCTTCACGCGCACGGTCTGTTGTGAATTTTTTGGCCGTGACCTGGCACCGGCGACAGCCGCGCTGGTCGCCATCAAGGAACAACTGGATGCCCTGCCAGACGCGCACATCGAAGGCTTTGAGCATTTTGATGAAAAATACATCAAGGCTATTGACTATGTCTCACGGAGTACGCGCCGTGAACACCCCCGCATGGTGCTGCTGATTGATATTTCCGGCGATGATGAACATGCCGTGGCGGAAGGCGCAGCGCTGGTCACACGTCTGACATCACAGGGCAATGGCGAAGGTTTTGTTGCCGTGCAGCAGCAGGATCGCCATGCTTTCTGGGCCGACCGTAGCCGCATGGCCGCCATTGCCCGTCACACACGCGCCTTCAAGCTGAACGAAGACGTGGTCATTCCCCTGCCCCGCCTGCACGAATACAGTGACTTTATTGAACGGCTGAACATCGAAGCTTCGATTGACAACAAAATTGCCATTATTGAGGCCGTTGAAGCATTCATCGAAACCTTGCGCCAGCAATTGCAATCGGATGATGCACACCTGCGCGAAACCCTGGGTATTGCGGATGATAGCTATCTGCCGGAAAAACTGAACGAATGCGAGTTACTGCTCAGCGCTGTACGCATGGGCTGGATGAGCATTCGCCGGGGACTGGATCTGCCAGCCGCCCAACTGGGCATGCTGCTACAGGATGTGGATTACGACCCTGACGAAACCGTATTACGCCTGATTCAGCGCGGCGGCCTGCGCATTTCTTACCGCGAGGAAATCGAAAAGCCATTGCTTGATCGTTTTCGCGGTCATGAAGTCCTCTGTCAGCGTCTGCGCGACATTCATCAGCACGTACTCTCCAGCCGCATTGTGGTGGCCACACATATGCATGCCGGTGATGGTAATGTGCATACCAATATCCCCGTCAACTCCAATGACTATGCCATGATGAAGCAGGCCCACCACACGGTAGAACTGATCATGCGCAAGGCTGTGGAACTTGGCGGTGTCATTTCCGGTGAACACGGCATTGGCATCACCAAGCTGCCGTATTTAGGAGAACAAGAACTTAACGAAGTGGCTGCTTATTTACGGCAAGCCGATCCTGAGCATCGCTTTAACCCCGGCAAACTGATACCGGATACCTCGCTGGCACTGACCTATACGCCCAGTTTTAATCTGCTGGAGCATGAAGCGGTGATTCTCGAAGCAGCGGAAATGACCGAGCTGACCGACGTGATTTCCCCCTGCCTGCGCTGCGGCAAATGCAAGCCGGTGTGCAATACCCATTTTCCGCGTGCCAATATGCTGTATTCACCGCGCAACAAGATTCAGGCCAGTGGTGCCATGATTGAAGCCTTCCTCTACGAATCGCAAACAGGCGAGAATATTTCCTTTGAGCAATTCTCGGGCATGGCAGAAATTGCCGATCATTGCACCATCTGCCACAAATGCGAAAAACCCTGTCCGGTCAATATTGATTTTGGCCGCGTCAGCGAACGCATGCGTGCCGTGCTCAAGGCGCATGGCCAACGACGCAGCAATCTGGGAACCCGCTTGTCGCTGGGCTTTTTGAGCCTGCGTCAGGATGCGGCTGTCAAAGTAATGCGCAAGGCTTTGATTGATGGCGGCTATACGGCTCATCGCTGGCTGCACAAGATCGCACAGCGACTGGGCCTGCTGAATCAGCACACACAGCAGCGGCGCAATCTGGAAGGCATCCCGGCGCAGGTCATCAGTTTTGTTGAACGCCCGCTGAAACAAGCGCCTACAGCAACAGCACGCACCATGCTGGGCATTGAAAGCCGCAGTAAAAACATGATTCCCGTGTTGCGTCAGCCAGCGATCCGCAGCAGCCGGGCCGTCTTCTACTTTCCCGGCTGTGGTTCAGAGCGGCTCTATTCGCAGATTGCGCTGGCCACAGAGTTTATGCTCTATGAACTGGGTGTCCATGTGGTGCTGCCTCCTTCCTATGTCTGCTGCGGCTACCCTTCCTCAGCCAATGGCGACACGGAGCAGGGGCAGCGCATGGTGTATGATAACCGCGTCATGCTGCATCGCCTGAAAAATGCCTTGTCCTATCTTGATTTTGAGGCCGTTGTTGTCTCTTGCGGCACCTGCTTTGACCAGTTGGAGGAGTACCATTTACAGGATGTCTTCCCTGATGCCCCGTTAATTGATATTCATGAGTACCTGACCGAGCAGGGCATCGCGCTTGAAGCGGCTGGTCGGCGTTATGTTTACCACGAACCTTGCCACACACCGCTGAAACGCCACGGCTCAGCGCAGGCTGTGGCAACCCTGCTGGGGGCTGAGGCCATTGCTTCCGCCCAGTGTTGCGGTGAAGCAGGCACCATGGCTGTATCATCACCGGCAATTGCTGGCCGTATCCGCATGCGTAAGGAAGAAGAATTGCAACGCAATGCCGAAGCCATGCAGGATACGACGGAGAAAAAAATCCTCACCTCCTGCCCCTCATGCCTGCAGGGTCTGGGGCGGCTGGAGCAGCAAAGCGGCCTGCAGGCTGATTATATGGTCGTCGAGCTGGTGCGTCAGCTCCACGGCGACAAATGGCAAAACATCGCCATCGAGCGCATTCGTCAGCAAGGTGTGGAGTATGTGTTGATGTAGTGCATCCAAAAGCGCAACAGCACCTGTCAGGGCGGCGCTGTTGCGCTTTTGGATCCGGTGGATTTACACCCCGGAGTATTGCGCATGCACTTCGCGTGCATGGGTGTTGGGCAGACGGTTCAGGGCGGCAATAAACGCCTGCACGGAAGCGACGATAATATCGGTATCCGCCCCCTGCCCGTTGACCGTGCGACCACTATCTTCCAGCCGCACGGTGACTTCGCCTTGCGCATCGGTACCAGAGGTGATGGCATTGACCGAATAGAGCAACAAACGCCCGTTGGGTTCGACCAGTGATTTAATCGCCTTGAAAGCGGCATCCACCGGCCCGTCACCGTGGCTGGTAGCGCTGTGGCGCTCACCATTGATTTCCAGTTCAACAGCCGCCACCGGCACATCACGGGTACCTGAGGCAACATGCAGGCTGATCAGGCGAACACGCTCTTTCACGGCATCGGCATCATCGTTGAGAATCGCCAGCAAATCTTCGTCAAACACCTCTTTTTTCTTGTCAGCCAGCGTCTTGAAGCGGGCAAATACCTTGTCCAGTTGCTCGCCATCAACAGGCGCTCCCAATTGCGCATAACGATCTTTCAGCGCCGCCCGTCCTGAGTGCTTGCCCAGCACCATGCGGTTGGTTTGCCAGCCGACAGATTCAGGGGTCATGATTTCATAAGTCTGCTGATGCTTGAGGATGCCATCCTGATGAATCCCGGATTCGTGAGCGAAGGCATTGGCACCAACAATCGCCTTGTTCGGCTGCACCGGCATGCCGGTGATCTGGCTGGCCAGCTTCGAGGTCGGCACGATTTTTTCGTGCTTAATGCCGGTTTCAATGGCATAACGGTCACTTCGCGTGCGAATAATCATGGCGATTTCTTCCAGCGCCGCATTGCCCGCACGTTCGCCCATGCCGTTGATGGTACACTCCACCTGACGCGCACCATTTTCCACCGCAGCCAGTGAATTGGCTACAGCCAGCCCCAGATCGTTGTGACAATGCACCGAGAAGACAGCCTGATCGGCATTAGGCACCCGTTCGCGCAGGGTGCGAATGCGCCAGCCAAATTCATCCGGTGTCATATAGCCCACGGTATCGGGAATATTGATGATGCGGGCACCGGCAGCAATCGTCGCCTCAACAATGCGGCACAAAAAATCCATCTCGGAGCGTCCGGCATCCTCAGCCGAAAACTCAACTTCAGGCGACAAGCTGCGCGCCAGCTTCACCGCCGCCACAGCCTGCTCTACCACCTGATCTTCATCCATGCGCAATTTGGCCTGCATATGAATGGGGCTGGTGGCGATAAAGGTATGAATGCGCTGACGCTCACCTGCCGGCGCAATGGCTTTGGCCGCCGCTTCAATATCGCCCTTGCGCGCCCGCGCCAGCCCGGCAATATGCGGCCCGCTTATTTCACGGGCAATGCGCTGCACGGCAGCAAAATCGCCGGGAGAGGCGACAGGGAAGCCTGCCTCAATTACGTCCACGCCCAGCGCCGCCAGGCCATGCGCCATACGGATTTTTTCTTCCATGTCCATGGAGCAACCCGGCGATTGTTCGCCATCACGCAAGGTCGTGTCAAAAATATACAAGCGTTCAGCCATCACACCTCTCCTGTAGTGTTGTGTTGAGGCGGTTTCCAGATCAGTACAACACATGCACCTGCTTTTTCAGGTTTGCTGCAACTGTTACAGCGAACAACAACGTCTCTGCCTGTTGCTGCCCCCTGATGTCACATAAACCCTGCGCATGTGCTGCAAGCTTTATTCCGGAAATCACCTCAAGGCAAAAAAAAAGCCGCGAAAAACGCGGCTCGTGAAAATTCAGTCTGACAATCAGTCAGTATGTTCATTGCACACGAACCCGCACCACCACAGCAGTGGTAGCGTCAGCAGTAAAAAGAAAAACGTGCGCTTCATGCGCCGAATCATGAAGCATTGGCGTATTGAGTCAAGCTGCGCGGTAACTGAGCGACCGGGTGATGCGTGTATAAAGCACAAATACAAAGCATGTCAACGACGCAGGTCTAATCATTTTTTGGGACTTGCATTACATCTGCAAAAAAAGAG
>JALSZZ010000353.1 GCA_027075825.1 Mariprofundaceae bacterium
GTTTTCATGATGTTCGTGGCAGCATGGTGTGCGAGGAGGATGAGGATATGGAAAAAGCCTGTGTAACAGGGGTGGCCTATAACCGCAATGAGGCCAAAATCACCTTGCAGGGCATTCCTGACCGTCCCGGTATTGCTTCGGGGGTGTTCGCGCCTGTGTCGGATGCTGATATTAACGTTGATGTGATTGTGCAGAATATCAGTGAACACGGTCTGACCGATATTACCTTTACCGTCAGCCGTGAAGATTACCCGCGCACCATGGAGATTATGCATCAGCATTGCGCTGACATGAATGCCAGAGGCGTTGCCGGTTCCGATGATGTGGCCAAAGTATCGATTATCGGCGTTGGTATGCGTTCACATGCTGGTGTGGCGCAAACCATGTTTCGCACGCTGGCCGATGGCGGTATCAACATCGAGATGATTACCACCAGTGAGATCAAGGTAACAGTGGTGATCAGCGAGCATGATGTTGACAAGGCCATCCGCCTGTTACACCAGGCATTTGAACTGGATGCGGAGCAGGTATGAGCATACGCCGGATCCTTATCTACCCCGATCCTGTGCTGGCCACGCCGGCAAAACAGGTGGAATTTCCATTGACGGACGACTTGCGCGAACTGATTTCGGACATGGCAGAAACCATGTACGATGCCCCCGGGGTAGGCCTGGCAGCGCCTCAGGTCGGCGTATCCCTGCGCCTGGCCATCACTGATACTATCTGGCGCAATGAAGAAAATAAAGGCACGGATGCCCGTGACCTCAAGGTATGGATCAATCCTGAAATCATCTGGCACAGCGAAGAAACATCAGTCTTTGAAGAAGGTTGCCTGTCCGTTCCGGAAACCTATGAGGAAGTGGAACGACCGGCTGCCGTGCGTGTGCGCTGGCAGGATGAGCATGGCGATCGCCTGGAAGCAGATTTCGAAGGCTTTATGGCTACTGCCTTGCAGCACGAGTTTGACCACCTCGATGGCAAGTTGTTTGTCGATTATCTTTCACCACTGAAACGCCGCATGATTATCAGGCGCATGAAAAAGCGCTTTGGTGCCGGCGGATGAGGGTGGTGTTTGCCGGCACGCCCGGTATTGCTGCGGCCTGTTTACAGGCCCTGATGGATACCCCGGATATTGCGCTTGTCGGCGTTGTGACACAACCGGATCGGCGGGCTGGACGCGGCATGAAGCTCACGCCTTCGCCCGTTCGCCAACTTGCCGATGCGCATGGTATTGATTGTATCACACCGGAACATTTGCGAAATCCCGCAAATTTGCAGTGGCTACAGCAAAAACAGGCGGATTTTTTGGTCGTCGTGGCATTTGGCATGATTTTGCCGGGTAGCTGGCTGAAGGCAGCGAATATCGCCCCCATCAATGTGCATGCTTCATTATTGCCTCGCTGGCGTGGCGCTGCGCCCATCGAACGGGCACTGTTAAATGGTGATCAGGAAACTGGCATATGCATTATGCGCATGGAGGAAGGGCTGGATAGCGGCCCTGTGTATTGCCGGGCAAAGCTCGCCATTGATGCGAACATGACGGGCAAGATGTTGTGGCAGGCCATTCAGCAGGCGGCCTGCCAGTTGCTTCCCGTTGCCCTGAATGAGATCATGCATGGTAATTTGCGCGCTATTCCGCAAAGTCAGCAAGGCATCAGCTATGCTGAAAAGATCAGGGCAGAAGATCGTCTGATCAACTGGTCATCCGCTACCCTTGCGGATCGTCAGGTGCGCTGTTTTACACCTAAACCGGGTGCACGCTGCCACTATCGGGGGCGCTGGCTGAAAATCATCGAAGGCGATCCTTTGCCTGTATCCGATACGCCATCAAATGCCGGCCATGTTCTCCATATCGATCAGCACGGCGTGAATATTGCCTGTG
>JALSZZ010000354.1 GCA_027075825.1 Mariprofundaceae bacterium
GGGGCAGCTTTAATTTGCTGAATAAAATCCCGCGCTCGGATTCCTTTGTGGGCATTCTGGTGGCGGTGGTGACAGTAGTTTCTGATCTCGCCATTGCCGTGATTGTCGGGGTGATTGCTTCAGCGCTAGTGTTTGCCTGGAAGCATGCTTCACAAATCCGCGTGATTATTGAAGATACAGGTGAAGAGCGCATTTACCATGTGCATGGCCCCCTGTTTTTCGCCTCGGCTCACCGCTTCCATGAGTTGTTTACACCGGAAGATGACCCTGAGCATGTGGTTGTTGATTTCTCCCACTCTCGTGTTGCCGATCATTCGGCGATTGATGCCATCGACAAGCTCAGTGAGCGTTACAGCAAGGCAGGACATCAGTTGCGTTTGCGCCATCTTAGCCCGGACTGCCGACAATTGCTGACCAGGGCAGGTGAACTGGTCGAGGTGAACGTCGAAGAAGATCCGCGCTATCGGGTGGCTGACGACCGCCTGGCTCAGTAATGCTGGTTTTGCTGCCCGTTCTCCGTTTTCTGCCACCGATAAATCAGCGGAATCAGTGACAACAAGGCAAGCCCGCCCAGCGCGATCATGATTTCCGGTGTCATCACGCCAGCCAGCGACCAGCCTTCCTGCTGATTCAATAGTGATTGCAGGCCAGCTCCGGCAAAAGCAAACACAAAGGTCGCTGGCACAATGCCCAGCAGAGTAGCGGACATATACACGCGCAGCGGCACGCCAAGAAACGCCGGTGCCAGGTTCACAAGAAAAAAAGGAAACAAAGGCACCAGCCGCAACATCAGCAGATAATGGAAGGCATTGCGGGCAAACCCCTGCTGAAACGCCTGCAAACTGCCGCTTCCCACGCGAGCCAGCAGCCAGTCACCCCAGACGCTTTTGGCCAGTAAAAAAAGTCCTGTCGCGCCGAGGGTGGCCGCCACCACGGCCAGGATGCCACCCAGCCAGCCACCGAACAAAAAGCCACCCGTCACCGTCATGATGGTACCGCCAGGCAGGGAAAACACCACCAGTACAATATACAGCGATACATACATCGCCATGGTCAGCAAAGCATGCTGATCGTAAAACGCCTGCAAGCGGGCATGTTGCTCCTGCAGGGTTTGTAGCTGTAACCAGGATTGCAAATCAAAGGCAAAAAACAGCGTGACACCCAGTACCAGTATGAACAATGGCAGTATGCGTTGTAATCGCTGGCGGTTCATGGTGTCACCTCAAGGGTATAATCGGGTGTGGGATTCAATGGACACGAATAGCGGTAATGCCCTGCTTTCAGGTGAATGGGGTAATCACGGTAAGTGCCCATTTTGATGCCGCCACCGGAAACTGATGGTAACAACAGACGATCAAGGCCAGCACCCCGCAACCAGAAGCCCAGTTCATAGGGGACATTATCATTATAGATGCGAAACACATAGTCGCCAGCCTTCAGGTGCATCACCTTGCTGTGCTGCAAACGCTGTTCGCCAGAGCGCTGGTTAATACGCCTGCAATCTTCAGCGCGCTGCGTCTGGTAATGCCGGTTTTTTCCTTCAGCTTCGACAAACTGACATGGCTTCTGATGCCAGCTAATGACTTCTTCTGCGTGCGACATCACCGGCAACAACAAGAGCATGATCAACAACATAATACACCTCCTGCCAGCAGTCGTCATTCAGCCGGATTGCTTACAGCTACGACAATTCGAGCACAGCGGCAATCGTCTGGAATGAACCGAGCACCAGGTATTCACCGCGAGGGTTATGATTGACCATGCAGGTCAGCGCCTGTCGCGTTGTTTCCCGGTGAGCATGCAACGGTGGATGCAGATGCCGGAATGTGTGACCCCAGGGCTTCAGGTATGCCGCTGCAGTGGCCAGTTGGCGATCTTCCCGCGTTACCAGCAAAATGCCGTCGAGGATAACGGCGCGCTGCCGACACCATTGCGCAACAGCCTCGAGTCCCGGGGCATTATGCGCTGCATCCAGCCAGATATGCGCCTGCCCCCGGCGAATATGCTGCAAACGTCCGGCCACCTGCGTGGCACAAATGGTTTGCCGGGCATGCGTGGCAGTAAGCAGACCCGCCTGCTGCAGGGTATGCATGGCAGCCAGGGCCAGCGAGGCATTATCCTGCTGATGTGCGCCGGGCATGCGGCATTTCAGTTGCTTGTTCCGGGGTACCAGTTGCAATGCCGGGTGATGTTGCTGAAGCACGGCAAGCGCTTCCGGCGCTTGTGTTGCAGCGCCGGTCAGCGCCCAGCGGCAACCATGCATGGCCCAGGCTTTTTCTTCCGCAATGGCCGCCAGCGTTTCTCCCAGCCAGGCCTGATGATCCGGACCAATCGGGGTGATGAGCGCCATGTCGGCAGGAATAGCTGTGCAGGTATCCAGCCGTGCTCCCACACCGGCTTCGATAACCTCAGCTTCCACCCCATGGCGGGCAAACAGATCAAGCGCCAGCGCGGCGCTGGTTTCAAAAGGCGAGGTGCCTGCGGCCTCAGCTTGCGGTACAATTCGCTGTAGCGCCTGCAATAAGCCATCATCAGCTACCGGTTCGCCATCAAGGCGAATGCGCTCGTTAAAATGCAGCAGATGCGGTGAACTGTACAATCCGACACGCCAGCCTGCAGCCTGCAGCGCAGCAGCCAGCATATGCGCGGTTGAACCTTTGCCATTGGTGCCTGCCACGCGAATGCGCAAGCGTGGACGCGGCAAGTCAAGCGCCGACAACAAACGGCAAAAGCGTGCATGCCCCGGACGATAGTCCATATCCGCCTGCGGCTGTTGCAGGCGTTCAAGCCATTGCTGAAGCTGTGTATTCAGTGATGTTGCTTATAGGTGAAGGCTGTCAGGTGGCCAAGCAGGGTATGCAGATAGGCGGGCTGTTCACGACGATCCACCACCGCATCAATCAGGCCATGTTCGAGCAGGAACTCAGCGCGCTGAAAGCCTTCAGGGAGTTTTGAGCCGACGGTTTCCTGAATGACGCGAGGCCCGGCAAAGCCGATCAGCGCCCCCGGTTCGGCAATAATCACATCGCCCAGCCAGGCCACGGAAGCAGAGACACCGCCCATGGTCGGGTCGGTCAGTAAACAAACAAAGGGAATTTTATGTTCATGAAGCTGATTGACCATGGCCGAGGTCTTGGCCATTTGCATCAGCGACAGCATGCTTTCCTGCATGCGGGCACCACCGGAAGCACACACCAGCAAATAAGGGCATTGACGACGCAGGGCCCGCTCCATACCCAATACGATTTTTTCACCGGCGACCGAACCCATGCTGCCGCCCATATAGGCAAATTCGAAGATGGAAGCGGAGATCAGTGTACCCTGAATATGCGCCAGATAATTGCGCACCGAATCGCCCTCGCCGGCTTTTTTATCAGCCTCTTTAATGCGATCCTTGTAGCGTTTAAGATCCTTGAAGTTCAGGGCATCAACCGAACGCAGTTCCGTATCCCGTTGCTCAAAGCCCTCATCAAAAAGAAACCCGGCCCGTTCCTCTGCACTGATGCGCAGGTGTTGATCGCAGCGCGGGCAGACCATGGCGCTGCGCATCAGTTCCTTGTTGTACAGTGTTTCACTACAGCCGCTGCATTTGATCCAGATGCCCTCAGGCGTATCGTTGGAGGAGAGAATTGCCCGTGGGCTTTCAATCAGACGGGTTAACCAGTTCATGCTACCAATCCCTTTCAAGGCTGCGAAACAGCCCGCTCATATGCGAAGGCAAAAGCTATGAGCCCTTGCAGGAATAGCAACTGCCTCAGAGCAATTGCACGTCAACGTCTTCAAGACAAAAAACAGGGGCAGATAGCGCTGCCCCTGTATTCATCCTTACAGTAGGGAAAGGCTGGTCAGCCTTCCTCAGTCAGCGCCTTCATGGAAAGACTGATGCGCCCATTGCGACCAACTTCCAGTACCTTGACGCGCACCGTCTGACCTTCCTTAAGTTCATCAGAGACTTTTTCCACGCGATGCCTGGCGATCTGGGAAATATGGACGAGGCCATCTGTATTGCCCATGATACGAACAAAGGCACCAAAGTCCATCAGCTTGACGACTTTTCCTTCGTAGATAGCGCCGGGTTCGACTTCAGCAGTAATCTCTTCAACCATCTTGCGGGCAGCCTCGCCAGCTTCAGCGGTAATGGCGAAAATCTTCACCGTGCCGTCATCGTCAATATCCACCTTGGCGCCGGTTTCTTCAACGATTCCCTTGATTACCTTGCCACCGGGGCCGATCAGATCGCGGATTTTATCCTTGTTGATGCGCATGGTAATCATGCGAGGAGCATGATCGGCCACGCCATCGCGGGCCTCGGCAAGGCAGGCGTTCATTTTCTCAAGGATGTGCAAACGACCAGCGCGAGCCTGCGCCAGCGCCTGTTGCATAATATCGCGGGTCAGGCCACCGATTTTGATATCCAGTTGGAAAGTGGTGATGCCATCCGCACTGCCTGCCACTTTGAAATCCATATCACCCAGATGATCTTCATCGCCCAGAATATCAGACAGCACAGCATAGCCGTCATTTTCCAGAATCAGCCCCATGGCGATACCGGCCACGGGTTTCTTCATGGGCACACCGGCATCCATCAGCGCCAGCGAGGAACCGCAGACAGAAGCCATGGAGGAAGAACCGTTGGATTCCGTAATTTCCGACACAACGCGAACGGCGTAGGAAAACGCATCCGCTGATGGCAGCATGGGTTCAACACCACGGCGCGCCAGACGACCATGGCCGATTTCACGACGGCCCGGTGAGCCAATGCGGCGAACCTCGCCCACGGAATAAGGCGGGAAATTGTAGTGCAGCATAAAGCGCTGCTTGCTTACGCCTTCCAGGCTCTCCTGAATCTGCATATCCTGGTCCGTACCCAGGGTAACGGTTACCAGCGCCTGCGTTTCGCCACGGGTAAACAGAGCAGAGCCATGGGTGCGGGGCAGTACGCCAACCTGACAATCAATGGCCCGGACTTCTTCCGTGCGACGACCATCAATACGCGGCTTGCCCTCGATGATAGCGCGACGAACCACGCGCTTCTCCAGCGCTTTCATGGCGGCAGTAACATCGTTTTGCGACCAGGCGGCATCATCGTCGCCACAAAACTTCTCGCTGGCAGCCAGGCGCAGTGCTTCCAGTGTTGTCGAGCGCACCTGCTTGTCGGTAATGGCATAAGCTTCGCGAACCTGCGCCTCAAACGCTGCATCCACAGCCTGCTGCACCTCATCAGCGCCAGCAATTTCGATGGCCATTTTTTCCTTGCCAGCCTTGCAGGCCAGTTCCTCAATAGCCGCAATCACGGGCTGATAGCCTTCCTGACCAAAAATCACGGCATCCAGCATTTGTGACTCAGAGAGCTCCTGAGCCTCGGATTCCACCATCAGCACGGCATCACGGGTGCCAGCGACGATCAGATCCAGTTGGGATTCCTCCATTTGCGCATAAGTCGGATTGAGTACGAATTCACCGTCAATCAAACCCACACGGGAGGCGGCAATCACCTCGCCAAAAGGAATATTGGAAATAGCCAGTGCAGCAGAGGCGCCGTTAATGGCGACGACATCAGGGTTGTTTTCTTCATCGGCGGAAATCACCGTGGCCAGCACCTGCGTATCGTAGTAATAACCTTTGGGAAACAGCGGGCGAATCGGACGGTCGATCAGACGACTGGTCAGCGTTTCCTTTTCCGAGGGACGGCCCTCACGCTTCATAAAGCCGCCAAGGAAGCGGCCTGCGGCATATGTTTTTTCCTGATAGTGGACGGTCAGTGGAAGAAAATCCACGCCTTGCAAGGGCTGGCGGGCTGCTGTTGCAGCAACGTGAACAATCACATCGCCAAGACGCGCGAGCACCGAGCCGCCAGCCTGTCGGGCGATACGCCCTGTTTCCAGGCTGAATTCGCGACCACCAACGGTCGCTTGACTGGTTTGAATATCAAACATGTTAAACCTTCTGACGTTCATCAGGAGTACGCAAGCGTCTCCCTGTTATCTTTGTAGTGAAACAGAAAAAGTATTCGCTGATCCGATCGCTATTTTCCCTGTCTGTTCGGGCGAAAGCGCACTGCTGGCACCAGCTATTCATTAACAGACAGAAAAACGGGGGAGGGATGAGCGAAGACCAACAAAAAAGCGGCCACAAAGGGCCGCTCTTTATCTGCGTGTGCATTGTTGCAAGCATAGATGTGAAACTTTGCAAGCCCGGATGCACCGCTGGGCGAGTCAATAACGCCTTAACAAGAAATACGGCCCATGGCCTGAAGGCCACGGAACACGGCCAGACAGCCTTCTAGCGACGCAAACCAAGGCGCTCAATCAGCGTGCGATAGCGCCCAAAATCCTTTTCTTTCAGGTATTTAAGCAGGTTGCGACGACGGCCAACCATTTTCAGCAAACCACGGCGGGAATGGTGATCCTTGTGATTAGCCTTGAAGTGATCGGTCAGGCCATTGATGCGCGCTGTCAACAGAGCCACCTGAACTTCGGGAGAGCCGGTGTCACCCTTGTGGGTAGCGTACTCTTCAATAATCTTGTTTTTTTCTTCCACAGCCAGAGACATGAACGTCCTTACCTCAATATTAAATCTTATCCGTTTCGGGCGGCGAAACATAGTCCCCCATCAGAATTATGCAAGCGCGCCCGAAACGTTTTCAGGATCAGCAGGATCAGCCTTCAGTCACAAAGCGCAAGCCATCGCCCTCACGCGACACATGCAGGCACTGCCCTGGCAATACGTCGGAGCCGATTAACATGCGGGCAACAGGTGTTTCAAGCTGCTGCTGAATCACACGCTTGAGCGGCCTGGCCCCGTACACCGGGTCATAGCCCGTCTCAGCCAGCCAGCGACAGGCGCTGTCATCCACCTTCAGTTGCACCTGTTGTTCCTCCAGTCGTTGCTGCAAACTCTCCAGGAAGAGGCGTACCACCTGCATAATATCCGCCTGAGTGAGCGGTTTGAAGAGCACCGTATCATCAACCCGGTTAAGGAACTCAGGGCGGAAATGCTGGCGCAGCAATCCCATCACCTTGTTGCGTGCTTCTTCAGTAATATCGCCTGACGCAGTAATACCATCCAGCAGGTATTCGCTGCCGATATTGCTGGTCATGATGACGATGCACTGATGAAAGTTCACCGTGCGACCATGAGAGTCCGTCAGCCGTCCGTCATCCAGCAACTGCAACAACACATTGAAGACATCAGGGTGCGCCTTTTCGATCTCATCCAGCAGCAACACGCAATAAGGCTTACGCCGCACGGCCTCAGTCAACTGGCCGCCTTCATCGAAACCGACATAACCCGGCGGTGCACCGACCAGCCGCGAAACAGTGTGCTTCTCCATGTATTCGCTCATATCAATGCGCACCATGCTGTCTTCCGAATCAAACAGATTGTGCGCCAGCGTGCGGGCCAGTTCAGTTTTACCAACGCCGGTTGGCCCGAGGAACAGGAAAGAGCCAATGGGGCGGCGCGGATCCTTGA
>JALSZZ010000355.1 GCA_027075825.1 Mariprofundaceae bacterium
GCACCGCCGATGCCGGCACCAGCCCGCCGCCCAACACCCGATCCAGCTCATCAATCGCGGTGGAACGGCGCTGATGCGCCTCGCGCCCCACCGCCGTGATCGGCTGCGTCGCCAATGCGGCGGACGCCTTGGAGGCCGACTTGCCACGCAACCGCGTCGCCGGCGCTTTCTGCTCGCTGATGCAGTTCCACTCCCCGCAATCGCCACACTGCCCCTGCCACTTGCGCGACACCGCCCCGCAAGCCTGGCAGACAAACACCGTTTTACTCATGATCCCATCGCAAAAAAGTCGTCATGACATCTGTACCTTTATCTTTCACCAATCGATATCGTTGCAAGCGGCTGTTCGGTTTATCCGGCAGGGTCATCTCGATTAATCCTGCTTCCAGCGCCGGTAACAGATAACGCGCCCGAAAGGATTTGCGGTCGGATAGCCCAAGCGCATTCATCAACGCGCCACGGCTCATCTCGCCCTGCAACGCCCCCAGCAACGCTTTCACTTGGGGGCTGACTTGGGGGGCGACTTGCGGGGTCTCCAGCGAATCCAGCGTACTGTGAATCACCTGCAGCATGAAAACGACAAAGGGAGCGGCATCACCACCGCTGGTACTCGCATTCAGCGCCTGATAATAGTCGTGTTGCCGTGCATAAATCATACTCTCAATCGGCAGGTCGGCAAATTGGGCATGCCAACGACTGAGCAGCAGCGTCTGCCAGAAGCGCCCCATGCGACCATTGCCATCTTCAAAGGGGTGAATGAACTCGAACTCATAATGAAAAATGGAGCTGGCAACCAGCGGATGTAAATCCGTCACTTTTATCCAGTGGAACAGCTCCTGCATCAATTCTCTCACCCGAGCCGCAGGTGGCGCAATATGCACCACCTCCCGACCGCCCATCACTCCAACACTGCAGGTGCGATAGTGACCTGCGTTATCCAGCAGACCCTGCATCAGCATGGCATGCGCCTCGAGCAGGTCGGACGCTGTGAGCGGGTTCCACTGTGTCAGGCGTTCATACACAGCCACGGCATTGCGCACTTCCTGAATCTCTCTTGGCGGTGCCACAACGCGATTTCCATCAATGATATCCGTAATTTGCGCCTCAGTCATAGTGTTTCCCTCAATGGCAAGCGAACCCTGAATGGTGCGAATGCGATTGACCTTGCGTAAAGGCAACAGCGCATCGGGCTGCGCCTGCAATCGCCCGACCTTTTCGGCAATAGTGGCGACTTGCGAGAGCATCTCGGCTGTCACTGTACAGGGCGGTTGATAGGCTTTCATTGCTTTATTTCCACCAAGCGATACTTCTGCAAACGGCTGTTGGGTTTGTCAGGGATGGTTCTTTCGATATAGCCCATATCCAGTAGGCGTTTGATTTGTTTGTTCAGCTCACCCGAAATGGACTTATGTCCCAGCCGTTCAACAAGCTCTGCTTTGCCCATCTCCTCTTCCGAGAGTAAAGCAATGACCCTTGCCGCCAACCTTGACTCTAGCCGTGACTTATTTTCTATTGACTGGACGCTATTATCATCCGTGACAATTTTATGCGGCTGCGCCGAATCGATAGTAAAGCGAACGCGCATGCCCACTTCTTCGATCTTTGGTTCAGGCTGTCCTAACGCTTTCGCTTCCTCGAAGATTCTGCGAACACCGGTTCCCCATTGCTCAATCAGGTGCAGTTCACGGAATACACGGGCAATCACATGGTTGCGGATACGGGATGTGCCCTGCTTCACCTCCTCAATGGTCAACCCTGAAAGCAGGATCCCCAGACTTTTGATTTCAATGCGGTCATCAAGGACTCTTCTTCCCTCCGCGCCTTTCGCGCCGCGCGGTAAAAACCATCCCGTCACTGCAGCTTCAGCAACCCCTTCATCACCATGTCGGTGTGGCTGACGATACCGATGATCTCGCCGTCGCGATCCACCACCGGCGCTCGCGATAGCCCGAAGTGGTCAAACAGCGCACTGGCGTGGCGAATATCCATGTTGGGATGGACGGTGATCGACGGCTTGGTCATCACCTCATAGACCGACACCCGATCCGGTGAGCGATCCTTGGCCAGCACCTTGCGCTGCCCCCGACACGACTGATCCCTCTGTCTCATCGTTAGGCGTCCAAGTCATTCCAAGGCCGAAAATCCTTTAAGCTCTGAATGGTCGGCCAAGATCCGGTAAAATTGATCGCGCGATCATCAATGCTGACATGCGCCGGCGGCTTACTGGTGGGGAAGGTGATGCCAGCGGGTTGACCAAGAGTATCTTCTTCCCATCCGTGACGGATAAACCATGCCTTCATCGCTTCGACGCCACCAGGCAAACCACTGCGGGCGGAAAACACATGCACATCAAACTGCTCCATGGCCTCACGGATAAATGCGAACGCACCCTCTACGGGCTCGTCCGGAATAACATCCGCACCATGCCATCCGCTCTCGTAAGCGTGGATGGTTCCATCAAAATCAAGGCATAGGATTGGCTTTGATAAGCTTTCATACATCAGCGATAAAACATCATAATTTCAATTTCTTTGCGTTCCAAAGTGAAGATATCGAAGCCGTCTTTATGTTACCTATACAATGAACCTTATTTCCAGAGTATTCAACATTGCTGACAACCCTTTCTTTTAAACGACCTTCCTTCTGATTATCATCAAAACCAAATATTAGCAATGTCACTTCTTCATCAAGGCTATTTGGTGTTGAAAGGTCGATTTCGAAAAGTCGATTAACAACCTTTATGTGCTCAGCATATGCAGATATTATTTCATTTTTACGGTCGCGTATTTGACTCTTATATCTCTCCAGTTGGCCTATGACGGGTGGAGTACTCTGTGACCAAATCTCTGGATTCGAATAATCTTTCGCCTCAACAAACTGAAGTTTCTTTAAACTTTTATGATAAAGTAAAATATCAACCCTATCCTTATTTTTCCCCTCTGATGAAAATGAAATCTCTATATCCAATACAATAATATCGTTATCTGACAAGGGGGAAAACTTATGATACAAGGATGAAACCCCATCGGCCTCAATGCCTGAGTATTTGGCACAATTAGCTGCTATTTTTTTATATCCTTCTGAAAAATCGGAAATAAGACTGACTTTTCTCAAAGCCTTTTCAGTAAGATAATCACTCTTCTCTGAGCCAGCAATTATAGCGGCGTATTTTACATTGGTTTTAAAACCTGATTGGTTGAACGAAAATAAAAGCCCACCTTTATGGTAAAAATCTATCCGATCATTCCTTACCGCCAAGAAAACTTTTCCATCGATACAGTCCTGTTTGAGATGATTCAGCCATAGGTAGCTCTTCGTTAGATTATCCTCAATATTAGAATTGACTCTTCTTGTGAATTCCTTCGTCATATTTTCAACTCCTCCCCATCTTGTATTCTTACAACATTATCGAAATATTTACTGAAATCATCACCCTGCAGCGTATGAATCGGAACGAGCCTATCGGGCGCTATCTTTTGCGTCAATTTCTGCAAATCTTCTCTCCAAGCGTGGCCGCTGGTGTGGATGGAGATCCATTCACAGCCATAATTCCGGGGGAATTCCGCCATGCTATGGTCACGCTCCAGATAACCCTGCCACATCGAATAGATAAATACCGACTGCTCAACATCCCCGATCATCTCAGCCAACCGCCTCATTTCATAAACAGAAAGCCGGATGACCATGTTGCCTGCCGAAGCACAAATTTCCTCGCGTGAAATCTTGCGCGCCAGCGTATCCCCATACAAAAATGATTTGTTGCCGCTCCGATCCAATGCCTTCGCCTGACTGCATGGGTAAAAAACCCGGATATGATCGCCTTTGTGTGGCGGAAGGGCTTTGCTGAATTGCTTGAGTTGCTTCAGCAGATAAAACTGATACAGATCGAGAACCAGCGTTTTGTTCGTGCGTTTGCAGGCTCGGTATAGCGACACCAGCCAATCCACATTGCTGCCTGAGCCAAGGACAAAGGTGGCGTGATCGGCAGGAAAAGCGCTGACCAAACCCTCTTCAACAGCCTGTTCGTCATCGAATCCATCATGATGCTTACCACCGAAAGTTGTTCCCTCCATGAACATGCAATCAATGTGTCCCACCTTTTGTGGCAAGCCCCAAAACAGCGCCTTTTTCCGTCCATGAGCGCGCAAGTCTCCGCTGTAGAGAATACGCTTACCTTCGACCTCGATCAGCAGACTGGAAGAGCCAAAAGCGGAATGATCCATCAAAAACGAGGTGATACGAAACGGCCCCAGATCAAATGGATCTTCGTGTTTGAAGATCAATGTGTGCTTCAGCGCTGCATCCAAACGCATCTTTTCACCGTAGAATATATTCCCCGTTGCAATCAGCGCCCGACTTTCCCCACTCATCCAAATAGGAATGGCATCGGGCACATGGTTGAGCAGTCCCGAATGATCAGGGTGCGCATGAGAAAGGATAACTCCAAGAACAGGAGCCGCGTGATCCGCTTCTGTTAGTCCCTCGACACTTGGAACCATGCCATTGGCAGTTGAAGGATCATCCTGCAACTCCTTAGGAATATCGCCACCACCATTTTCCATCAGTGGCATGCCCAGATCAAGAACAATTCGCCCCCCTTCTGCACCCACCTCAATACAGGTGCCACCAATCGCATCCGTACCTCTATGAACCTTTATACTTACAGTCATTTATACCTCCTCGTCATTCATCCGTATCGTTCATCATTGACGACTTCGCAAGAAGTCGGCATCGCGGCCACGGATGGCCGCGCAAACCGATGGATTGCGAGGCAAGCCATTGATTTGTAAGGAAGGTGAAAATCGCATTTTTCGCCTTCCGTCAAGCAAAAAGTCCACGGACGGACTTTTTGCGATATGCTCAGCATCCGCTTCCATCGCCTTTAGTTAAAGGCCATTATCACAACTACAAAAAACCTATCGCCCCTCTATCACCCTTTACCGCCACTTCATTCTGCAATTCGTGAATCATCACCTCTGGCGTGGGCTCCTGCCCCAGAATATCGAGCCGTTTCTTGACGGCAGCGAAGTCACCGGGGGCAAGGGTGGTGAGCATGGAGATCGCACGGACATCTTCGGTGGTGGGTGCGGTGACACACTCCTGCTGCAACATCTTGAACGCTTGATCAGGCTTGAGATAACCAAACTCCACCTTGATCGCGAAGCGGCGCAGGCTGGCCTGATCCAAATCACTCATCAGGTTGGTGGAGCAGATAAAGAGACCGTCAAAATTCTCCATCTGTACCAGCAGTTCGTTGACTTGGGTGACCTCCCACGAGTGTTTAGCTCCACGGCGGTCGCGCAGTAGTGAGTCTGCCTCATCGAGTACCAGCACGGCATCCTCCTCTTTTGCTTGTGCAAACATGTTGGCGATATTTTTCTCAGATCCTCCAAGCAAACAATTCAAAATATCCGATGCCCGTTTACTCACCAGTGGTTTATCGAGCTGTTTGGCGATGTAGCCCGCCAGTGCGGTCTTACCCGTTCCAGGTGCGCCGTAAAAGCAAAGATTACCGCGTTTGCTGCGTTGCAACCCCTCCACAAGGCGCGGAATATCCGCATCGGCATTGAGATACTGCAGATCGTAATGGGTGGCATGCTGTTTTTGCTTGGGCAAGGCCTTCATCGTCATCGCCTTCAGGCTGTTACCGACCACCCGCTCCAGTACTGCATCGATATTTTCACCGTTTCGGCCAATGCGGGCGGCAACCTTACTCACCTTGGCGATCTGCGCAGGTGAAATCTGCTCATGCTCTGCCAAGCGCTCGATAAATGCTTCGCTAACGGGTTGATCCCCCAGATACGACTGTGCGATCTTCATCCGTATCGATTTGGGTGGCGTATTCAGTTCCATCACATAGTCGAATCGACGCAGAAATGCAGGGTCGATGTGATCAACATGGTTGCAGACCCAGATCGCGGGGGTTGGATTGGTTTCCAGCATCTTGTTCATCCACCCCTTATATTCGCCGGACTTGACCTCGATGCCAAAAAATGAAAAGGAGCGCTTCGGGAAAATATCCTCAATCTCGTCAAATAGAATCAGGCTGCCATGGTCTTTTGCCAACAACTGTTGACTTAATCGATAGCTACCAAGACGCGCGGTGGGTTTGATCGGATCGCCATCGTCATCCTCGGCCTTCACCTCAAACAGGTGCAGATCAAGCGTATCCGCCAGCAGTCGGGTCAGCTCCGTTTTGCCCGATCCCGGGGAGCCGTAGATCAGGATGTTGACCCCTTCATCCTTTGAGGCAACGGCATCACCAAGCAACTGCTGGATGACGGCAACATCTGTGCTGGCGTGCGGATAATCATCAAGCTGGAGTGTTGATGGTTTGGACTGGATCATGAAATGGTCGATCAGATCATCTTCACTATCATTCTCGGCGAACAACGCCTCTTCCAAGTTGTCCATTAGCCCCAACTTACCATCTTCATAGGCATTCTTATCGAGTTCCACCATACCTGATTGGCGCAGGAAGGATTTTTTGGCGAGCGCCTTCTTGATGGTGTGGATCGGCTCATCCAACATGCAAGCAAGGAGCTGGATAAACTGCTGTTCGGTATCAATGGTGACCAGACGGAAGAGATCGTCCCAAGCGCTGCTATGCTCAACAAGCGCCCCAAAGATCAATAGCTTCTGATCAATGGAAGAAATATCAATACGCTGAGCGAGAAGGTGTACATTACGGAACACCACCGAAGTCATATCGATGTTTGCTTCCGACCTTTTCAGAACCGTTTTCAATGTGGACTTCATTGTCTTCACCGATGGATTATTATCACCATCGAATTCCGGGATCTGCAGGAAGTCCGCAATATCATCATCCTGATACCCTCCCTTGACGGTATAAAAGGATTTGAATACCCAGTTGTGCTCCAGCAACAGCCGAATCATCCATGTGGCGACCAGTGGTTGATGCTCGCCGTGGTGCTGACCTCCGCGATAATGTCTGCGTCGTGTTCTTCTCATCTTGTGACCTCCAGGTGATATTGGGCGAAGTGTAGAAAACCGTGCGACAACTTGGGTCGCACTTGGTTCAGCAATCACCGCCCTACCCTATATAGTACTAACAAGCCCCCCAAATAGTTAACCTAAATTTGCAAGAGCTTGAAATAACACAAGATAAAATTATCCCAAAACCCGGATTTGACCCCAATAATGATAGCCACGAGAGATGCGGTCATCTAGGGCTCTTCTTCCCTCCGCACCTTGGCGGTAAAAAACAACCCGTCACTGCAGCTTCAGCAGCCCCTTCATCACCATGTCGGTGTGGCTGACGATACCGATGATCTCGCCGTCGCGATCCACCACCGGCGCTCGCGATAGCCCGAAGTGGTCAAACAGCGCACTGGCGTGGCGAATATCCATGTTGGGATGGACGGTGATCGACGGCTTGGTCATCACCTCATAGACCGACACCCGATCCGGTGAGCGATCCTTGGCCAGCAC
>JALSZZ010000356.1 GCA_027075825.1 Mariprofundaceae bacterium
TGCATACGGAATACTCATTCCTCAATCTTTTCCAGTATATCACCTTTCGCACGGTGTATGCGCTGGTGACGGCATTGGTGATCAGCTGGATCATTGGCCCTGCCTTTATTCGCTGGCTGCGTCAGCAACAGGGCAAAGGGCAGCCGATTCGCGATGACGGCCCGCAAACGCATTTGCTGAAGCAGGGCACGCCGACCATGGGCGGCCTGTTGATCCTGTTTACCATTACACTGAGCACCCTGTTATGGGCAAAGCCAGGTAGCCCGCTGATATGGATGGCTTTGCTGGTGCTGCTTGGCTATGGCCTGATCGGCTGGCTGGATGATGATCTGAAATTACGCAAGCGTCACCCGGACGGGCTTGCCGGTCGCTGGAAGCTGTTGCTGCAACTGTTGTTTGCGGCAGTGCCTGCCTGGGGACTGATGCAACTTGGCGCGCCGGTGGTGGATATTCCGTTTTTCAAAATCGCCTGGGATCTGGGCTGGTGGTATATACCGTTTGTGATTTTTGTGCTGATGGGGGCATCCAATGCCGTGAACCTGACTGATGGCCTTGATGGTCTGGCTGTGGGCCCCACGTTTATGGTCGCCACTGCGCTGGCAGTGATCAGCTATCTGACCGGTCATGTCCATTTCGCCGAGTATCTGTTAATTCCTTATCAGTCAGGCGCTGGCGAATTAAGCGTATTTTGTGGCGCCATGGTAGGGGCATGCCTGGGTTTTTTGTGGTTTAACAGCTATCCGGCGCAGGTGTTTATGGGCGATGTCGGGGCGCTGGCGCTGGGCGGGGCGCTGGGTTTTGTGGCCTGCGCCGTACATCAGCCCTTTTTGCTGGCCATTGCCGGTGGATTATTTGTGCTTGAAGCTGTTTCGGTCATGGTGCAGGTGGCCAGTTTCAAACTGACGGGTAAACGGGTGTTTCGCATGGCTCCCATTCATCATCATTACGAGTTGAAAGGCTGGCCGGAACCACGGGTGATTGTGCGTTTCTGGATTATCTCATTGCTGCTGGCACTGCTGGCGCTATCGACGTTGAAAATCCGATGAGCAGCTATCCTGAATTCGCCATTATCGGCATGGGTCGCAGTGGCATGTCCATGGCCCGCTACCTGATGCGCCAGGGTATTGCCTTTGATGTCATGGATGAAACAGCCTGCCATGGCGAGGGTATCACGCCACGTCAGCAGTTCACCGGCCCGCTGGATGCAGCTTTGTTGTGCCGTTATCGGCAATTACTGGTCAGCCCCGGTATTCCCTGGCAACACCCGGCATTGCAGGCGGCAAGAGCGGCAGGGGTGAAGGTCTGTGGCGATCTTGAACTGTTCGCCAGCCAGTTCCCCTGTTCCCTGTATGCCATCACCGGCACCAATGGCAAAACCACGGCTACCCACCTGCTACAGCAATTATTGCAGCACCTGCCCGGTGATTGTGTCAGCGCCGGCAATATCGGCACGCCGATGCTGGATGTGCTGGATGCCGAAGATTTGCCGCAACGTGTGGTGCTTGAGCTATCCAGTTTTCAGCTGGAACGCAGCGCCGGGATTCATCCTCAATGGGCGGCCTTGCTCAATGTGCAGCCGGATCACGCCGATATGCACGATTCTGCCGAGGCTTATCAGGCAGCAAAGCTGTGTCTGTTTGCCAACCAGCAGGCCGGTGATACAGCCATGTTACCGATGGATCATCAATGGGATGATGTATGTCAGCAACTGTATGACCGGGGGGTGTATGTCCATCGTTTTGGTTTTGCCCAGGCCGGTGAACTGATGGCTGAGACCCTGTCTGCCGGTGTGTTGCGCCATGGCAGGAAAACATGGCGTTTGTTCTGGCATCAGCTGGGCAAAAAAGAACAAATCAATTGTCGGCATGTGTCGCTGCGTGGCCTGCATCAACAGATCAATATGGCTGTGGCGGCACAGGGGGCTGCTGATGCCGGCGTTCCTGCGGATGTGATTCGTGATACGCTGATCCGTTTTCGCGGTCTGCCGCATCGCTTGCAATATGTGGGTGAAACAGCAGGTAAAGCCTGGTATGATGATTCCAAGGCCACCAACCCGACGGCGGCCATGGCGGCGCTGCAATCCTTTGAGCAAGTTATCTGGATTTGCGGTGGTCTGCGTAAAGGGTTGGATCTGACACCAATGATTCCGACCGTGCGTCAGCACGTCAGCCATGCACTAATTGTTGGTGAAGAGCCTGATGCCTGGGTGGATATGCTCAGACAGGCAGAGGTCGCCTATGCCATTGCCGGTAACATGGAGCGCGCTGTGCATATGGCAGTCAATCTGCAATCAGCGGCTTATGTGTTGCTGTCGCCAGCGGCGGCCAGTCAGGATCAGTTTGCCAATTATGCTGAACGCGGGCGTGCTTTTGTTAATGCTATGGCTTCGCTGAGCACGGTGATGCCAGCTTCGCTGGTGGATAAGGATGCACCATCATGAAAGCCGTGCGGCGTTATCTGGCTGAAGTCGATGCTGTGCTTGTCGGCTGTGTGCTGGTATTGCTGGTGATCAGCCTGCTCATGGTCAGCAGCGCCAGTCTCAGCGTTTCAGAAGTGCGTTATGGTGATCCCTTTCGCATTATTGGGCATTGGTTGATCTATATGCCAGTCGGACTGGTACTGATGTGGTGGGTATCGCGTATTGAACCCGCCTTATGGAAGGCTGCCTGCCTGCCTGCGCTGCTGCTGGCTATGCTGGCCATGGTGCTGGTGTTGGCCCTTGGTCATCACATTAACGGCGCGACACGCTGGTTCTCGCTGTTTGGCATGAGTTGGCAGCCTGTAGAGCTGCTCAAGCCCGTGGTTTTGATGTACATGGCGTATTACGTCAGTCATTTCCCGGAACGCCTGCATCAGTTTGCCACCGGTTTGGCACCGATGCTGGTGGTACTGGGCATGGCGGCGGGCTTGTTGTTGTTGCAGCCTGATTTTGGCAATGCCATTTTGCTGACCAGTGTGTGTTTTGCCATCTGGCTGGCAGGCGGTGTACCCGTGCGCCACCTCGTCGGTACAGCGCTGACTGTGGTGCCACTGGCCATGATTGGCATGGTTGCCGAGCCATACCGTATGCGACGTTTAACCAGTTTCCTTGATCCGTGGGCCGATCCTTACGATAGCGGTTATCAGCTGATTCAGTCGCTGCTGGCATTTGGCTCAGGCGGTATTAGCGGTCAGGGATTGGGGCAGGGGGTACAAAAGTTATTCTATCTGCCTGAATCGTTCACCGATTTTATCGCCGCCGTTATTGCCGAAGAGCTGGGGCTTGGCGGCACGTTATTACTGATCGGTGTGTTTGCCCTGCTGGTCTTGCGCGGCTGGCAGTTGTCGCGGCAATGTGATCATGCTTTTGAGCGGCTACTGGCGCTGGGCTGCACACTGATGCTGGGCTTTAGTTTCATGATTAACATGGGAGCAGTCATGGGGCTGATGCCTACCAAGGGGATTCCCATTCCATTTGTGTCCTACGGTGGCAGTGCCCTGCTGGGTGATTGTGCGCTGGTCGGCTTGCTGCTGGGTATTCACCGTTATCATGTCTTGCAAGGCGGCGGCAACCGGCAAAAAGATGTCTGGGCCAGAAAAATGCAACGCGGCACCATGACGCGACAAGAGGTGCGCATATGAACCGCCGTCGTTTGTGTATTGCCGGTGGTGGTACCGGCGGGCATGTGATGCCTGCACTGGCCATTGCCGATGCTGTGCGGCAGCGCTGGTCACATGTCAGTGTGGACTTTATTGGCGCTGAACGGGGACTGGAAGCGCGCTTGCTGCCAGCGCGTGGCGAACAGGTGCAGCTATTGCCCATGCACGCCCTGCAGGGCAAGGGAACTTTCCATCAGTTGCGGGTGCTGGGCTGGGATGTTCCCCGCGCTGTCTGGCATATTTTGCGTAGCTGGCGGGATGGCAAGCCGGATCTGTTGCTCGGCGTGGGCGGCTATGCCAGTGTCAATGGCGTGCTGGCAGCGCTGCTGGCGCGTGTGCCGGTGGTTTTGTATGAGCAAAATGCCATGCCGGGCATGGTTAACCGCCGACTGGCGGCTTATAGTCAGCAGGTGATGCTGGGCTTTGCTGCGGCAGCAGAGCATTTGCCGGGTGCAGTAGTGCAGGTGACAGGCAATATCGTGCGGCAGGATATTGCCGCCGTGTCATGCAGACCGCATATTCCGCCGCGTCTGCTGGTGATGGGAGGCTCACAGGGAGCGCATTTTCTTAACGAACATGTGCCGCTGTTATGCGCTGCGTTACGTCGGCAGGGGCGCGTTTTTTCTGTACACCATCTTTGCGGCGGCGGGCAACAGTGCGCCATGGTGCAGCAGCGCTATGATGAAGCCGGGGTCAATGCCCGGGTGGATGCCTTTTGTGAGGATATGGCAGATTTTTACAGGCAGGGCGATGTGCTGATTGCCCGCGCCGGGGCAATGACGGTCAGCGAGGTACTGGCCTGTCATTTGCCAACGATTTTTATCCCCTTGCCATCAGCGGCGGATCAGCACCAACATCACAATGCCCGGCAACTGGAAGCTGCCGACGCTGCCTTGCTGCTGGATCAGCAGACTTACGATGAACAGGTATGGAGCATGACACTGGATAATCTGCTGTTTGACCCCATGCGTTTGATGCGTATGCGACAATTATTGCAGGCGATAACACCTGAGAACCCGCGTGAGGCACAACTTGCCGTGCTTGCGCCATGGCTGGAGTCAGCATGAAATCACGCGTGCAACGTATTCATTTTACCGGCATTGGCGGTATTGGCATGAGTGGCATTGCCGAGTTATTGCACAACCAGGGGTTTGCAGTGCAGGGAACAGATGCAGCGGAAAGCCCTAATATACGGCGGCTGCGTCAGCTGGGCATGAAGATCAGCATCGGCCATTATGCAGATGCTGTTGCTGATGCGGAGGTGGTTGTGGTAACCTCTGCCGTGAAGCGTGATAATCCCGAAATTCAGGCGGCGCTGGAAGCGGGCATACCGGTGATTCCGCGTGCTGAAATGCTGGCCGAGCTGATGCGCATGAAGCAGGGGATTGCTGTTGCCGGCAGTCATGGCAAAACAACGATCACTTCCATGATTGCCCACGGCATGGAAGCTGCGGGTATGGATCCCACCTATGTGATTGGTGGCCGCCTGATTGCCAGTGGCAGTAATACACGTCTGGGCAGCAGCCCCTGGCTGGTAGCTGAGGCGGACGAGAGTGACGGTTCATTTTTGCGACTGGCACCCATGCTTGGCGTGGTCAGCAATATCGACCCGGAACATCTGGATCATTACGGCAGCTTTGAGAACCTGCTGAATGCCTTTGTGCGCTTTGTTAATCAGGTGCCTTTTTATGGTCGTGTAGTCTTGCATCATGAGCATCCGCATGTGGCGGCGGTGCGTGAACGGGTGCATCGTCCTGTCACCACTTATGGCACAAGTCCGCAGGCTGATCTTCAGTTGTTGCGCAGCGAAACCGATGGTAACCGTCAGTTACTGCATATCGCCTGCCATGCCTCGCGGCAGCAGGAAGCAGAGCATTTTCAGTTGTTGTTGCCCATGCCTGGCCGACATAATGCTGAAAATGCACTGGCCGCCGTTGCCGTATTGCGGGATATTGGCATTGACAGCGCCCGCATCCGTCAGGCGCTGGAATGCTTTGATGGTATTCAGCGTCGTTTTCAGTGTACGCATGCACCGCAAGGTGGCGTGCTGGTGGATGATTATGGCCACCATCCGAAAGAAATTGAGGCCACCTTGCAGGCGGCACGGGACTGCTGGCCGACGGCGACCATCCGGGTATTGTTTCAACCCCATCGTTATACCCGCACCCGCGACCTGATGGATGAGTTTATGGGCGCATTTGATCAGGCGGATGAGGTCTGCGTGCTTCCTGTTTATGCGGCCAGTGAAGCCGTAATTCCCGGCACCGACAGTCCGACGCTGGCGCGCGGCATGCAGTTGCGTGGCCATCGCCATGTGCGTTTGTGCGACGATCTGGAAACAGCGGAAACGCTGACCTGGCAAGGTCTGCAACAGGGGCAGGTTGTGGTCATGCTGGGCGCTGGCAGCATTGGCGGCGTGGCTGCTGCTGTGCGCGACAGGTTGCAATCATGATGCGATGGCAGCATCAACTGGCTGATCTGGGTGAATTTCAGGCTGATGTGTCACTGGCCGAAAAAACAACGCTGGGCGTTGGTGGTGCGGCACGCTGGATGTTTTTACCGCCTGATGTTGCAGCGCTGCAACAGGCGCTTCGCTGTTTGCCGCCGACGCTGGCGCTGTTGCCATTGGGGCGCGGTAGCAATTTGCTGATTGCCGATGAAGGCTTTGATGGTCTGGTGATTGATACCGGGGCCTTGCGCGAATTAAGGCGTGATGGTCTTACCCTGGTCGCCGGCGCTGGCGTGCGTATGCCCAAGCTGGCACAATATGCGGCACAGGCGGGGCTGAGCGGGATAGAGTTTATGGCTACCGTGCCCGGAGATGTTGGCGGTGGCGTGGCGATGAATGCCGGAGCCTTTGGTCAGCAGTGGTCAGATACCCTGTCGTGGGCAGAGGTGGTTGAACGTGATGGTCAGTGCCGTCGTTACCCGGCTACTGCCTTGTCGATGCGTTATCGGCGTACCGCTTTGCCAACAGGTAGCATTGTGGTGCGGGCGGCGGTGAGCCTGCGTCAGGATGATCGCGACGCTGTACGCCAGCGCATGCGGCGGATGCGTCAGCAACGTGGCGGCAGTCAACCGCTGGAGCAACCGAATTGCGGTTCGGTGTTCAAAAACCCGGCTGGTGACCATGCAGCGCGACTGATTGAGGCAGCAGGCCTGAAAGGGCACTGTATCGGCGGCGCGCAGATTTCTGATGTGCATGCCAATTTCATCGTCAACCGGGGCAATGCAACGGCTCGCGATGTGGTCGCCCTGATTCGTCTGGCGCAGGCGACGGTGAAAGAAAAATTTGCCATTGAACTGGAGCCGGAAGTGCGCATGTCGGCGTTATCGTCATGAGCGCCCGGCGCGTGGCTGTGCTCATGGGCGGCATGTCGGCTGAACGTGAGGTGTCGCTGCGTTCGGGGCAGGCGGTGTGCGCCGCCTTGCAGCGTTGTGGCCATCAGGTAACAGCCGTGGATGTACGCTCGCTGGCGGATGTGTACCATGTGCAGGCAGATGTGGTGTTTATGGCGCTGCATGGTACATATGGCGAAGATGGTTGCGTGCAGGGCGTGCTGGAAATGCGGCAACTGCCCTATACGGGTTGCGGCGTGCTGGCCTCTGCCCTGTGCATGGATAAACGCATGTGCAAGCGGTTGTTACAGCAGCAAGGCATCAGTGTGCCAACGGAAGTCCCGCTGACAGCGGTGGGGCCGGTGCGCTACCCGGTGTTGCTGAAACCCGTGCAGGAAGGCTCCAGCGTCGGTCTGCACTGGTTACATCAGGCCAGTGACTGGCAGGCACTGG
>JALSZZ010000357.1 GCA_027075825.1 Mariprofundaceae bacterium
ATTGTTCTTCATTTGCCTCCTGAATGGGAAGGTAAATGGAAAAACAGCATTTCCCGGGGCGCGAACGAAGTTCGATTGCACCACCGTGCGATTCAATTGTTCCCAAAGCCATGGAAAGACCAAGGCCGGTTCCCTGCCCTACTTCCTTGGTGGTAAAAAAGGGGTCAAAAATTCGCTTTGCAAGTTCCTCCGGTACACCTGGCCCATTATCGATAATATCCAGGCAAGCCAGGCTGACACCACGGAGCAAAGGAAATTTTCGTAACAGTCTGGCCGAAGGTTTTGCCTTTTTCAGGCGCACATTAATGCGTTTTTCCCCTTGTTGCGCACGCAGGGCATCGCGGGCATTATTGATCATGTTCATGATCACCTGTTGCAGTTCAATGGTATCGGCAAAACTTTTCAGTGAGTCATCCCTGATATCGGTTTTCAGTAAAATATCTTCCGGTACACCAAGTCGCGCCGTTTCAACGGCCTCATTCACCAGTGCAGCAAGCTGTACGTTTGTTTTCAGAGAAACGGTTTTGTGGGCAAACGCCATCAGCTTGCGAATCATATCACCAGCCCGGTGACCGATGCGTTCAATATCTTCAACCTCTTTACGTGCATTGATGCAACAATCGCCCACCAGCAGGCGGGCGACATAGGCCTTGCCAATCATGCCCGCCAGCATATTGTTAAAATTATGTGCAACACCGCCAACCAGTGTGCCGATAGCCTCCATTTTCTGGGACTGACGCAATTGTTCTTCTATGGAAAGCTGCTCAGAAATATCCGAGAAAACACCGACATAATTAACCAGTCTGCCATCAATATCACGGATGCCACGAATATGCAGCCGTTCGGGGTAAATCTCGCCATTTTTCCGTTTATTCCACAGCACGCCCTGCCATTCACCTGTTTGCCCGATGGTTTTCCACATTTTCTGGTAAAAAACTTCATCCTGACGACCGGATTGCAAAATTTTCGGGTTTTTTCCACGTACTTCATCCAGCGTGTAACCCGTTACCCGTTGAAAGGCCTGATTGACGTATTCAATGGTTCCTCCGGGATCGGTGATAATGACGGATTCGCCCGCCTGATCCAGCGCATGAACAAGGTTTTCCATGGCCCGCTGCTGCAATTTACGCTCGCTGATGTTAACCCCGGTACCGCGAAAACCAATAATGTTTCCCGCTTTATCCAGCAGTGGCAGGCCGTTGACTTCTTCCCATGAAAGGCGGCCATCAGGAAGGATATTACGATGTTCAAAATGAAATGACTGACACAGGCGAAGCGCTTTTTTCAGTATTTTTATACCGCGTTTCTGATCTTCCGGTGGCATCAGTTCAAATGGTGTTTTGCCGATCAGTTCCGATCTGGGGCGGCCTTTAACCGTGTCGCAGGAATCGGTGAGGTAACGGTATTGCCCTGAATTGTTGATCTCCCAGGTGTAAGCACTGGCAGCCCGGCTAACTTGTTGAAAGCGTTCTTCAGCATTACGCAGCCGTTCCAGAGTGATGCTTGCGTTCAGCTTGTTGGCGAATAACTGGGCAAGAATCTGCAAGGTTGATTGCATATCCTGTGGAAACGCTGCGGCCTGCTGCGAATAAAAATGAATACTTCCACAACACAGATTTTTGTGACTGATGTGCAAACTCAGACGACTGCGCATCCCCTGTTTTCGAGGTTGGTTATTACGTGAATGATCCGGCTCCGTATCGAGCCGGGGGGTGTAGTGAATTTTCGTGAACACGGGCCTTTTTTCCCGGGTGCAGGGAGAATAACAGGGGCGGGTGCTTCCTGTTTCAAGAAAAGGTTGTAGTGCAGAGAGGTCGAGTTCCTCCATAAAGGATTCACAACAAATGCCAATACGGCAGTCATCCACCTCTGCAAGCTGCCTGGCAAACTTTTGTGTATGCAGGCAAAGCTCGGCAACACGCATATCGTGAGTGTTTTCGGTATAGCCAATCAGCCACTGAAGATGGTCACGCTGTTGCTGAATCGTGGCCAGTGAGTCACGAGTGATGGCTTCATGATACAGCCTGGCAAGTTCCGTTGCGACCTGCCTTAAAAAGGCGCGCTCTTCGTCACGCCAGTGATGCCGCCCTTCTTCGTATTCACAGCAAATAATGCCTGCCACATGCCCCCAGATACGCACCGGCGCAGCCAGTACGGCAGACGTATCTTTGTGATGCAGTGGGCAGTGAGCAAAAACACGAGGGTCTTCCTCAACATCGTCAATGGCAATCAGTATATCACGCACAGCAGCAATGCAGCCTCCGGTACAGGGATCATCGTGTTGATCCAGCCAGTCACCAGACGTAACTTCCTGGCGGCGAAGCGGTGGGATAACATTGTGTCGCCAGTGAATGCCTGCATGAGGGACGTGTAGTACACGGCGAAGAATATCGCGTACCCGGGTCAGCGCGGCAGCCATGCCTTCTCTGCTGGCGCTGATATCTGCAATTTCCAGCAGGGCGGCGGAATAGCCTGATTGAGATTCACCTTGTTGTTGTGCCATATTCAGGTCGGCACGCAGACGAGCGTTTTCTTCCTTTAACTGATGAATAGTGGCGATAAGTTGTTCTGTTTCTTCAGGCATGTGTTTACCTCGTTTGGGCAATCGTAACCAGGGGCCTGTCGGACTTTGACAATCGTCACGAGAAATAGCGGGACTGAGCCAGATATACGACCTGTTGGCGGCGAATAGCAGCGTTATTGAACAAAAACAGGACGAAGATTTGGTTAATATCCGATTTTTCGCGGTAGCTTTGTCAAAGCCCGACAGGCTTCCGGGCATCAATAATCAACAGGCGAGACCTTATGCGTTTTGGCGGTTTATACCAGTTAAAATAAAACAAAATGATATTCAGACCTATGTGCGCGATACCGGCCTGTTGCCGATAGAAATTAAATACGGGCAGCATATTCAGAGCAGGGAGTCGCGTAGCTTGCGGGATTTTGTGCGTGAACAGGGGTGTCGCTTTGGTGTTGTCGTTTGTAAGGAACGTGGAAAGGACAGGTGATGCCTCGTCATACGCCTGAATTCAGGATAAGAAGTTAAAAGGCCATCACCACATTTGCCGGATTCCCAGCGACAACACACGCCACTGATTGCGTGGCCAGTAAGCTGCCGGACGTACTTCATTGCCCAGTTCACGAAAGCGATAAGCAGCAGTAAGATGGCTGGTCATGCCGTTTGACCATGTATAAAGGCGATAGCTGGCAGCGAGATTGTAACGAAGCGTCTGATTATTGGTGAACGTTTCACCCGGGTAAATATCATTCACCGTTTTGACAGCCAGTGGCACGCCAACATCCAGGCGCAGACGCAGCTTGCGCTGAAGTGTGTCGATCTGCCCGGAGATACCAAGCCATGTGCCCTGAATCGTTTCCCGCACCGGATCAGGCGCAAGCCCCGGGAACGGCGTGCGCAGGCCACTCACTGTATGGTTGCTGCGCCAGTGAATATCATCCTGCCAGGCTGCCCAGCCACCAACGGCCAGCGCATCCGTCCACTGCCAGAGAATATCAGCGCGCAATTCGTTATGGTTGATGTCAAATGTATTTTGCACGGCAGCACCTGCCTGATTGCCAATTTCATCGCGGCTGCGTACGGATCCCAGGGATTCACCCGTCAGACCAACGGACAAACGATATTCGGGAAAAGACTTGCGAAACTGCAAATCCAGCAGCCATGCCAGACCACTGACATTGGCGTTCATCGGTGTGGTTGTCGTCCCCGGCACAGCCCCCATGCTCTGGCGGTAACTCCATAGCGCCGGTGAAAATGATGCTTCAATTTCCACTGCCTGCGCGGGCAGGCTGATCGTGGTGAGTAATGGTAGCAAATACCAGATGCGTAAATGTTTCATGATTATTTCCCTGTTAATACAGCCTTGAGATGGGCTGCCAGACGCAGACTCAGGGCGGCAATGGTCAAAGTGGGGTTAGCCGTGCCAATGGCTGGAAACACACTGCCGCCGACGATATACAGATTCGGATGATCATGGCACTGGCCATCGGCATTGACCACCGAATCACGGGGCGAATCGCCCATTCGGGTCGTGCCGCAGGGGTGGTGAGCGCTGAGGCTGCGTTTGACCTTCAGCGGCGTGCCACCCAGCAATGCAATAATGCGCAGTAATTCCTCGTGCCAGTGTTTTTCACCGCGCTCACTGTATTCGCTGATGGCGTAATCAATGCGCGGTAAAGGCAGGCCCAGCGGATCCCGGCGCCTGGCATCCAGGCGCAGGCGGTTGCCCGATGCTGGCAGGGTTTCCACTTCGGCTCCCAGAGCCGCACTGTGGCTGATGCTTTGACGCAGGCGTTCGACTGGCCGATGCCAGTTGGCCGGATCATTCAGCATATGCGTTGTTTGCGACATGACATCAGCATCGTTGCTGACAAACAGTTTGGCTGCGGCATGCCGACGACGGAATGCACCATGGCGACCATGCAAAAAATGCCCAACAGCCTGAGGGCCACGTCCCGGCCAGACAGGCTCGGGGGTTGAAAAGCGATAGAATAAAAACACATGATCCATCAGGTTCCGCCCCACCTGACCAGAGCTGTTTGCCAGCCCTTGCGGATACGTTTCTGTTGCCGACATCAGCAGTAAACGCGGCGTTTCGATACTGTTGCACGCCACTACAATGCGTTTGGCGGTGAAGCGTCGCGACTCCCCATCCGGGTTTTTGGCGTGCGCCGCGACGATATATTTACCCTGATGTTCCAGTTTCCAGACAACGTGTTGCGATGAAACCCTGACACCCAGCGATTTGGCACGTTGTACATCCACACCGGCATCATAACGGGCACCGGAGGGGCAAACTGGCGTGCAGGTGTTGCTGCCACAACAGGGCGGACGCTGCTGCCACTGACGCGAGTTTCTGGCCGCCGGGGATGAGACCAGCCGCATGCCGTGTTTTTTCAGTTTACCGGCCATCCACGATTCACCCCAGGTCAGCGGAATCTCCGGCATCGGATAAGGAGCGCTGCGCGGTGATCCCTGATCCTGACTGCTATTGCCGGCAACGCCAAGGCGGTGTTCAGCCTGCACATACCAGGGTTCCAGTTGCTGATAATCCAGCGGCCAGTCACGACCAACACCATAGTGGCTGTGCAGCCTGAAATCCGCTGGTAAAAAACGCGGGGTCATGCCCGTCCATACCCGGGTCGTGCCACCTTCGCCTTTAATAAAAGCAGGGTGATAACCTGGCAGCGGCTGACTGCCGTAATAATGTTCCGGTTCTTCCAGGTGGGGCACGATCGTCCATGGCCAGTCTGGCCAGGCGGCCTGAAAGTTGCGATCCCACGCCCGACGGTAGCCGCGCAATGCCCGCTGACGATCATAAGCACCGCCTGCTTCCAGCAAATGCACCCTGAGTCCGGCCTGTTGCAACTCACAGGCCAGCAGACTGCCGGCCACGCCTGCGCCAATCACCAATACATCGGTGTCGCTCATCGTCGTCAGACGGGCGGGTATTGCCAGAAGCCGAAGCTTTGCTGGCAGGTACCGGGAACGGGGCGAATATCCTGCAAGGCATCGTGCATCAGCGCATAGCGGTAACTCAGCGTCAGATTGCCGCGCTGCTCATGGAAATAAATGCCCGTCATCAAACTGACCAGCAGATGCTGCACAAACCAGCGCTCGCCATCATCCAGCGCGTCAATATCAATGGGTAGTTGCATCATGCCATCATCCAGTGGTTCAGGCGCAAGCTTGTTCAGCACGCGACGAAGGTGATCCGTTCCTGAAGGTTCATGCTCCAGCGCCACCAGTAACCGTTTTATGAAATGATGATTGAGCCGTCGGCTACCGGTCAGGCGCTGAAAAAGCCACAGGATGCGTGTTTTCGAAGCGGGCATGGCGGCCATCGCCTTAACGGAATATAGTGCCGGATAACAGGGAATGCTCAGTCCGGCTGCTGCCATTGCCCTGATGAGCTGGCGGCGCAGTTTGTCAGGAGTGTGTTTATGCGGCATCAGTACAAGGTCTCAATACCGAAGAGCGGATGATCCGAACTCATGGTCGTCAGACGTTCTTCCGCCCGCCAGGTCAGATAGACCGACAACAGAAAATCCCGGAAATTATTGTAACGCACAGGCAGGGGTGCCCGGTAAACAGCATCCGACCAGGCAAAAGCACCGCCAATCTGCAAGCCCCACCAGGGCAGGTCACGCACAATTTTCCCCTGAATCTGATACATTCTTTCATGAATCCGTTGACCGGCGAAGATACGACCATCAGGTGTAAAAGGTAATAATGGCGTGGTTTTCGTGCTATAGGATTGCAGCCCGAAAAAGGCGCGGAACTCATAATTATACAGCCCACCCTCACGGCTGATAAAACGGGTATTCAGGCCAAAATAGTTGTTGTTTTGCGGACTGAAATAGCCACCGTGACCCCACATAAAGTGCCCCTGATCATTGGCAAAGGCTTCCCACTGATAAAGCGGGCCGACACTCCATTCGGTATCCCGGAACCATTGAAAATGGCGTGGAATAAAAATATTCAGCAGCAGATGGCGGTTTTTTTGCACGGCAATACCACGCATCCATTCGGCACGCGCCTGCCAGGTCAGGCCGACATCCGGGATACCGGTTAGCCGGTAGCCATCAAGTTGCATGCCGGTGCGCGTAACACGCCCCCAGGAGTTATTGGTAAAGGGATCGTTCATACCTGCATAAGACAGCATGGATTCGCGCAGCGGCTGACGAAATAACTGAGCATTTATAAAACCGGCCAAAAACTCCTGTTTCACCCCCAGATGTCCTTTGAACGTTGGTTGCAGACGACCATGCACAAAGCCCTGACCAATATCAGCATACCATGTTCGCCAGTCCTCGTAACGATAGCCAATATTCCATTCATAGCCGGTTTGCCGCGTTTGTAGCGGAAAACGGGTCGGTGTCGGGATGACTGGATTGGTGCCAAAATTATCACCGAGCGGTACAAGAGGTTGCCCGACATCCAGTTGTGTGGGTTCGTAACGCAGGTAGATATGGTGTTTTTTATCCCTGAAGGTGCCGCCTTCGAGTACCAGTTTGCGCTGCAGAAACTGGTTGAACACTGGTTCCAGGGTGTTGCCACCACGACGACGCTTCATAAAACCGGCGCGCACATAATCAGCATCCAGATGTTTAAGGGAATCATCGAATGATTCATTATAAGCCTGTGCAGCATGAAACAGCTTGCGCATGTAAAAACGTTCGGCATCACCGCGATCCACAATATCCTGAAACGGGCCACCGAGTTCATCGGCCAGTCGTGTCGCTCTCGTCGTCTGCCCCAGGCGCATCAGGCTGACAAACAGGCCTTTGGCTGCGCCTTCCAGGCGTTGTTGTCGATAAATACGCTCAAAATTATCGGCAGCGACAGAAAACTGATCTTTATTGTACTGAATCCAGGCACGCTGTTCTTCTTCCTCCGGC
>JALSZZ010000358.1 GCA_027075825.1 Mariprofundaceae bacterium
TGCTGGCAAAAGCCGAAGCTGCCATGCGCGGTGGCCTGCGACTGATTCAGTACCGCAACAAAAAACAGGGCTTTCATCGTGCCCGCAAGGAAGCCCAGGCCCTGCGTGCCTTGTGTGACAACTATGACTGCACGCTTATCGTCAACGATTCCATTCAACTGGCCAAAGCCTGTCTGGCCGATGGGGTGCATCTTGGGCGTACGGACATTTCATCCCTGGAATCGTTGCGTCAGACGCTTGGTGAGCATATGTTGCTGGGCGTGACCTGCCGGGCTGATGCCGCCTGGGCCAGGCATGTGCTGACCTGCGATGTGGATTATCTCTCCTTTGGCGCAGTGTATGCCTCACGCAGCAAACCAGAAGTGCCGGTGATGGGCATTCCCCGTTTGCACAAGGCGAGGCAAATGTTTCCCGATGCCCGTATCTGCGCCATTGGTGGCATTACAGCAGAACGCTTGCCTGAGGTTCGGGCATGCGGCGCAGATGCGGCAGCGGTGATTTCCGGCTTGTTTTCTGCTGACGATATTGCGACGCAGGCGCGACTGCTGGTGAAACAATGGAACGCTCCGGCTGCTGCCTGACCATCGGCGGCTCGGACAGTTGCGGCGGCGCTGGCATCCAGGCAGATTTGCGCGTGTTTCACCGCTACCACCAGCATGGATGTTCGGCCATCACGGCGCTGACTGCCCAGAATCCTGATACTATCCGGCATATCGAAGCGGTATCACTGAAACAGTTACAGGCTGAGCTGAACGCCATCTTCGATTATTACCATGTCAAAGCCGTCAAAACAGGGATGCTGTGGGATGCTTCACGTATTGCGCTTGTCAGCGATGTGCTGAGACAACGCCACCAGCAGGGCATACTGGTGGTTGATCCGGTGCTGGTGGCCAGCAGTGGCCGTCGTTTGCTGGATGCTGCCGCGACAGACAGCCTGCTGGAACATTTGTTGCCGCTGGCCACAGTGATCACCCCAAATCTTGACGAAGCGGCTGTGCTGACTGGTATATCCGCCGCTGATGATGAACTGGAGCTGGCCAGTCAGTTACTGCTGCGTTGCCGCTGTGCTGTGCTGCTTAAAGGAGGGCATGCCAAAGCAGAGCAACTGCGCGATCTGTTGCTGGAGCCATCAGGGGATGTGCATGTATTTACGCACTCGCGTCAACGCTGGAGCAAGCAGCAGGCACACGGCACAGGTTGCCGGATCGCAGCGGCCATCGCCGCACTGCTGGCTAACGGTATGCCACTTCCTCAGGCCTGCGAGCAAAGCATTACTGCCTTACAGCAGTGTTGCTGATACGCATCGCTTGTGGCGCTGTTGCCTTCCGCATCTATGTGTGAGTCGGGATTAAAAACGCGCGTTGTGTGCCTGCAGGGTATTGGCCAGCAGCATGCAAATCGTCATCGGGCCAACACCACCGGGCACGGGGGTGATCCAGGCAGCGCGCTTTGCCGCCTCGTCAAATTCGACATCGCCACAGAGCGAGCCATCTTCACGCCGGTGAATGCCAACATCAATGACGATCGCGCCCTCGCGAATCCATTCGCCTCTTACCAGTCCGGGTTTACCGGCAGCGGCAACAACAATATCAGCGCGCCGGATATGAGCAGCAAGATCGCGGGTGAAACGATGGGCGATGGTCACGGTGCTGCCAGCCAGCAGCAACTCCAGCGCCATGGGGCGACCGACAATATTCGAGGCGCCAATCACCACCGCTTCCTTGCCATGAAGGTCTTCACCTGTTTCTTCCAGCAGACGCATGCAGCCATAAGGCGTGCAGGAGCGCAATGCCGGTTTGCGGGCGCTCAGACAGCCAAGATTATAGGGGTGAAAGCCATCCACATCCTTGGCCGGATCAATGG
>JALSZZ010000359.1 GCA_027075825.1 Mariprofundaceae bacterium
TGCTCAGTGATTACGCCAGCCAGTGCCTGAAACGCACGGGAAGGCAACAATGGCAACGGCAAAGCGCTGCCTGTCAGGCAGACCTGGGCGGCATTGCCAAGGGCTATGCACTGGATGTCGGCATGTCCGTTCTGCAACATCAGGGTATCCGGAATGCCATGATTAACGCCGGTGGTGATATACGCCTGAGCGGTTCACATCGTGGGCAACCATGGCGTATTGGTGTGCGCGATCCTCGCCAGCATGATGGCGTGCTCGCCGTGCTGGCATTGTCAGGTGATATGAGTGTTGTGACATCCGGTGATTATGAGCGCTTTTTTATGTTCAATGGCCAGCGCTACCATCATATTCTTGATCCGCAGACGGGGTATCCGGCACGGCATTACCGCAGTGTAACCGTGGTAGCGCCATCGGCGATGATCGCTGATGCCTGGAGTACGGCGTTATTTGCAGGGGGGGAATCATTAACTCATGCAATCAATACCATGGCATGGATGACGCTTGATGCCAACGGCCTGTTGGCCAGTAATCCCTTAATGAAACAATATCTTGTTGCACCTTCACGCTAAAGCATTATGATGCCGACGCATAAGGCTCTGTTTTCAACGATATGCAAGGTAATTATTCGACAATAAGGAGTACATGATGGACATATCCGAACTGCTGGCATTTATGGTCAAGAACGATGCATCTGACTTGCATGTTTCTGCCGGTGTCCCTCCGATGATTCGTATTCACGGGGATATGACGCGCATCAAAATGCCGGCGCTGGACGACCGGGCCTGTCAGGCAATGATTTATGACATCATGAACGATACGCAGCGCAAGACCTTTGAAGAAAAGCTGGAACTCGACTTTTCGTTTGCGCTGGGCGATATTGCCCGTTTTCGTGTGAATGTTTTCAAGCAGAATCGTGGCCTTAGCGCGGTATTCCGTAATATTCCGACTGAAGTGCTGAGCATGGAAAAGCTGCGCTGCCCGGAGGTTTTCAAGGATATTGCCATGCTGCCGCGTGGTATTTGTCTGGTCACCGGGCCAACCGGCTCGGGTAAATCAACCACCCTGGCGGCAATGATGGATTACCGCAATGAGCATGAAAAAGGCCATATTCTGACCATTGAAGATCCGATTGAATTTGTACATCAACCCAAAAGCTCGCTGATTTCACAGCGTGAACTGGGGCCCCATACGCTATCCTTCGCCAATGCCCTGAAGGCGGCACTGCGTGAAGACCCGGATGTTATTCTGGTGGGCGAAATGCGTGATCTGGAAACGATTTCCCTGGCCTTATCCGCCGCAGAAACAGGTCATATGGTATTTGGCACCTTGCATACCTCATCAGCGCCAAAAACCGTTGACCGTATTATTGATGTGTTCCCCGCCGCAGAAAAAGACATGATCCGGGCCATGCTCTCGGAGTCTCTCAAAGCCGTGATTTCGCAGGCTTTGCTGAAAACAGCGGATGGTCATGGCCGTGTGGCCGCCCATGAAATCATGATCGGCACGCCAGCGATTCGCAATCTGATCCGTGAAAATAAAATCCCGCAAATGGTTTCAGTGATGCAAACCGGTCAGCGCGAAGGCATGCAGACACTGGATATGAACCTCAAACGGCTGGTTGCCGAACGCAAAATCACGGAAAAGGCTGCTTACGAAAAAGCCAACAACAAAAAATTGTTTTCACCGGACTGATGCAGGCTGTATGAGCAAACGGCTACTGATCCATGATGCCCCATCACACAAGCAAGGAAGAATAATCCCATGAGTGCAAGAGAACCCGAGAAGCTTTCCATCAAAAAACTGCTGATGGTCATGGTCAGGCAGGATGCATCTGATTTATACATCACTTCCGGCGTGGC
>JALSZZ010000360.1 GCA_027075825.1 Mariprofundaceae bacterium
TTGCGGCGGATAACCCGGCATTTGCTACAAATTTTCTTGACTGATGCCTGAACTTTCATGCTTTCCTCTGTTATTAACCGAGCGGCAACAAACCACAACGGAAAAATTATTTTGCGCGATAGCTAATACGACCACGGCTAAGGTCATACGGTGAAATCTCAACCGTTACACGATCCCCGGGAAGAATGCGAATATAATACTTACGCATTTTACCCGATATGGTACACAGTAACTCATGGCCGTTTTCCAGCCTGACCTTGAACATGGCATTGGGAAGCTTCTCTACCACCTCACCGCTCATCTCAATGATATCTTCTTTCGCCATTGCTCTCCCCTACCCTTTAATCAAGCGCAGCCTGAAGACGAGCGTAAATTTCATCGAGATCACCTACTGCATCAACACTGCGAAACGAATCCAACGTCGAATAGTACTCAAGCAAAGGAGTCGTTTGCTCGCCATAAACCTGCAAACGAGAGGAAATAACATCCTCGCGATCATCATCTCGCTGGTATAACTCACCATTGCAATGATCACATCGCCCTTCAATTTTGGGCGGCGAATAATGCCGATGAAATCCAAAACCGCAAGAGGAACATATCAGACGGCCTGTCAGGCGCTTCATTAACACTGACTCATCAGCCTGCATAAAAATAACCCGATCAATCGTCAGGCCATGCGCTTCAAGCATCCGGGCCAGCACATCTGCCTGCTGAACATTACGCGGAAAACCATCAAGAATGAAACCATCCCGGGCATCATCAGCAGTAATACGCGATTCAATCATGCCAACAACAACATCATCAGGTACCAGTTCACCGGCATCCATAAAGGCTTTCGCCTTCACACCCAAAGCCGTTCCATGGCGCACTTCTTCACGAAGAAGGTCTCCCATGGCAATTACCAGCAGGCCGTACTCTTTGGCAAGACGCGCGCCCTGCGTTCCCTTGCCCACCCCTGGCGGGCCAAAAAGAACAAGATTTCGACTCATGAGCGCTTCAGCCTTGCCTTCTTCATCAGACCTTCATACTGATGACTCATCAGATGCGCCTGAATCTGGGCCATCGTATCCATGGTCACCACCACCACAATCAACAAGCTTGTGCCACCAAAATAAAAGGGTACGGACAATTCGTTGATCAGCAACTGCGGCAGCAGACATACCAGCGAAACATAAATCGCACCCACCACCGTGATCCGGGTCAGTACATTATCAATATATTGGGCCGTTTTCTGCCCCGGCTTGATGCCAGGAATAAAACCACCATTTTTCTTCAGATTATCTGCCGTATCCTTGGGATTAAACACAATCGCCGTGTAGAAAAAGCAGAAAAACACAATCAGGCCAACGAACAGGCTTAAATACAACCACTGCCCTGGTGCCATCAACGCCGCAACATCACCCAGCCATTCGAAACCCTCTGAATCTTTGGTAAACTGGGCAAACGTCGCCGGCAAAAGAATCAGGCTGGAAGCAAAAATCGGCGGAATAACGCCAGCAGTATTCACCTTCAATGGCAAAAACGATGATTGCCCGCCATACTGCCGGTTGCCCACTTGGCGCTTGGCGTACTGAATGGTAATGCGTCGCTGCGCCCGTTCAAACCAGACCACCACACCGGTAACTGCAATCGCCATCGCAAACAGGCCAATCACCAGTACCGGCGAATATTCACCCGTGCTCGCCAGTTCCAGTGTACCACCAACTGCGTGCGGCAAACCCGCCACAATACCGGCAAAAATGATCAGTGAAATACCGTTGCCGATACCGCGCTCGGTGATTTGCTCACCCAGCCACATCAAAAAGACCGTACCACTGACCAGCGTTATCACCGTCACAAAGCGAAACATCCAGCCCGG
>JALSZZ010000361.1:0-21900 GCA_027075825.1 Mariprofundaceae bacterium
GCTTCACGCTCCGCATTACCTTCAGGAATAGCCAATATCGACATCTTCACCTCCCATCAGTTACGATGCGGCGAATGCTGTGGCTTATATCGGAAAGCGGTAGATGAGGTTGGTTTGACGCTTACGCCTGTTCGTGGCCGATTTTTACAACAATCGTATCCAGCAGTTTGATCATAGCGGTCACTTCATCGCTGCATGGGGGGCCAAAGGTGATCAGGCAGGGGAGTTCTCCGGGCCGACAGGCGTGGCGGCAAGCCACAATGGTCGCATTTATGTGGCAGACTGGGGCAACCACCGTATCCAGAGCATATTGCCGCAGTGATTGAACAACTACATGCAAAGTTGCTAGCAAAAGGAGCTGAATATGGGCTGTGATTGCCATATTGAGATTGAGCAAGGGGAACAGCGTCGCACGCTCATCTTACTGCTGGTAATCAACGCGGTGATGTTTTGTATTGAATTTATTGTCGGTCTGGCAGGACAGTCCACGGGCCTGATTTCCGATGCGGTGGATATGCTGGCCGATGCACTGGTATATGGTGTGGGGCTGTATGCTGTAGGGAAAAGCGCGGCGATCAAAATTTGTGGTGCGCACTTCAGCGGCGTGTTTCAAATCCTGCTGGCATTTGGGGTGCTGGCCGATGTGGTGCGCCGCTTTTTGTTTGGCAGCGAGCCGGAATCAATGCTGATGATGGGGTTCGGTTTGCTCGCGCTGTTGGCGAATGTCTGGTGTCTGGTACTGATTGCCAAACACCGGCATGATGAAATTCACATGCGCGCCAGCTGGATTTTTTCCAAAAACGATGTCATCGCCAACGTCGGTGTGATACTGGGCGGGCTGCTGGTTTACCTGCTTGATTCGCACCTGCCGGATCTGCTGATCGGTTTTGCCATTGCCCTGATCGTGATTTGGGGAGGCATGGCCATCATTAAAGATGCTGCGAACGAAAAAAATACAGCCAGGAGTCTGTCGGACTTTGACAATCGTCACGAGAAATAGCGGATATTGAGCCAGATATACGACCTGTTGGCGGTAAGTAGCAGCGCTATTGAACAAAAACAGGGCGAATATTTGGCTCAATATCCGGTTTTTCACAGTAGATTCGCCAAAATCCGACAGACTCCTGAACCAATATAAAGCAGTCGCTGCAGGCTGTGCTCCTCCCTGATACCTGTCCCGCACCATCGAGCCGACATTCATCACCCTTTGATAGCCAAAATTTATGATTCAGCGTCGTTCCATGTGAATGGTAAATATGAATGCGACCATGCTTTGCCAAAACGGAAGATTTACCCGAAAAAGTGGCTCAATTTTGTTGTCCGGTTTTGACTCATTCCAACTGGCCATTAACAACCCCAATGTACCTCTAACGTCAGAGCCAAAATCAAACGTTCAAATGGAGAACCCGAGTTCCATCATACGGGGGTGGCATGTCAACATGCGATGGTCGTTAGCAAAGTGTAAACTGCGCGCTTTCGCCTTGCAGGAGGAAAAAACAGGGGGCAGATAAAAGATACAGAATGTGTAATTGTCAGGTTGAATTCAAACATGCCCTGGCTGCCGCAATCGCTTTTTTTAGTTCTGCTTCGGCAGTCACATACAGCAAGTTGCTTTCTTCGATTTTACCCATGTGGAAAACCCGCTCCAGATCCAGCGCTGCTTCAACGAGTGCTGGCGCGCCGATGGTGTCAGCAATGCCTTTGAGGGTGTGTGCCATGCGCAAGGCTTCCCTGAGCTGATCGTTGGCAATGGCCTGTTTGATTTCATCCACGGTGTGTTCCCGTGAATCACAGAACTTTTGCAAAATGCTGCAATACAAATCCTCATCATCGTCAACATGCGACATGCCTTTTTTGACATCCAGCACGGACACATCACTGTGACAAGAGATATGTCTTTGCTCAGTATCATCGGTTTGTGCAGCATCGGCATCCAGAATCGTCGCATCATGCTCTCTTGTGATCCGGCGTTGCAAAACATCATACAGTTCAGCACTGTTAATCGGCTTGCTTAAATAGTCATTCATGCCTGCTTCAAGGCAGCGTTCCCTGTCACCCGACATGGCGTTGGCAGTCATGGCGATGATCGGAATGTGCGGATCAAAGGTTCTGATTTTCTGTTTTGCTTCCGGGCCATCCATCACCGGCATTTGCAAATCCATCAATATGGCATCAAATGTTTGCTGCTGCGCTGTTTCCACCGCCTCTTTTCCGTTGCTGGCAATGGTGGTGACAACCCCGGCTTTGGCCAACAGTTCTTCTGCCACCTGTTGGTTGATATCGTTATCTTCAACCAGCAGCACCTGCACACCCTGAAGCTGCTGCGATGGTTTGGCAGTGTGAGCACGGCGCTTTTGCGGATCCGAGCCAGCAGCAGAATGACTTCTGGCTGGTTTTAATGCAGTCATGATGCTGTCAAATAACGACGACTGACTCACAGGCTTGGTGATATAGCCATCGAAACCAGCCTCTTCCGATTCGCTTTTTAATGCCTCCTGACCATGCGCGGTCACGATCAGTATGGCAGGAACGAGCGGCAGTTTCATCTGTTGCTTGATGTACCGGCCAGCCTCAATGCCATTCATGCCCGGCATTTTCCAGTCCATTAATACCAGATGGTAAGGCGTGTTTTGTGCTGTGCTTTCCAGTTTTTGTATGGCTTCTTCACCTGAAGATGCTTCCCCGGTCTGAAAACCAAGTGAACCCATCAAACCCAGCAATATTTCACGCGATGCCACATGGTCATCAACAATCAGGGCGCGAAGGCCTTTGATGTCATCAGGAATACGCGGTGCTTTTTTTAGCTCATGGCTCAGTCCAAAGATGGCGGTAAAGTGGAAATTTGAACCCTCGCCAGGCACAGAATCAACACCTATCTCACCTCCCATCATCTCCACCAGTTTTTTGGAAATACTCAGCCCCAGGCCGGTGCCGCCGTATTTTCGGGTGGTTGAGCTATCCGCCTGGGAAAACGACTGAAACAGTCGCTGTAACTGTGATTTAGTCATGCCGATGCCGGTGTCTTTCACTTCAAAACCCAGGGTGATTTGATACTTTGTTCGTTCAAGTTCATTGATGTGAATCGTAATATCACCAGATTCGGTAAACTTCACGGCATTGTTGGCCAGGTTGATCAAAACCTGTCCCAGACGCAAGGGATCACCAATCAGCGCGGTGTGCAGGTTGGGTTTGGAAACAATGAGAAACTCAAGGTTTTTTTCGTTGGCTTTCAGTGCAATCACGTTGGCAACATGATCCAGCACATCCTGCAAATCAAAGTTGACATCTTCCATGTCAAGTTTGCCCGCTTCAATTTTGGAAAAATCCAGAATGTCATTGATAATCGACAGCAAGGCAGTTGCTGATCTGTTGATTTTCGTTAAATAATCACGTTGTTTGGGTGGAAGCTCCGACATCAGTGCCAACTCTGTCAGCCCCAGGATGGCATTCATCGGGGTGCGAATCTCATGACTCATATTAGCCAGGAAATCACCTTTGGCCCGCGTTGCCTCTTCGGCTTTTTCTTTCGCATGCTGAAGCTCAAGGGCAGCATTCTTGCGTGTGCTGATATCAAAAAGACTGATGAGAAATGCCTTCTTCTTTGAAAAATCAATCGAATGAAGCGACATTAAACAACAGCGTTTTTCTGGCATCCCCGGAAATTTCACACCAAGTTCATATTCAGTAATAAAAGATTCTTCTGCCAGTTTTTTCTGCAACCGCGGACGATGCTTGGGATCAATGCCGGAATCAAAAATTTTACATAAATGCACATCATGATCATCTGATTTCAGCAGGTCTCTCATGGCCTTGTTGCACAGCAACAGCAAACCTTCTTCAAGGTTATTGATAATCGCCAGCGGAATGGGCGTACATTCAAACACACGATGAAGATTCTTTTCGCTGTTGGCCAGCTGCGCTGCCGCAGCCGCTTTTTTGGCGGTGATATCAGTGCGGATAGCAATGTATTTGACGGGTTTCCCTGCATCGTTCATAAACGGCACAATGGTTGCGTCAACCCAGTAAAAACTGCCATCCTTGGCAACGTTTTTGATTTCACCATGCCACGGCTTGCCACGGGAAATCGTTGCCCACAAGTTTTGAAACATTTCATGCGGATGTTCATCGGATTTCAGGATGCGGTGGTTTTGTGCGATCAGTTCTTCCCTGCTGTAACCGCTGAGTGCGCAAAATTTATCGTTCACATAAGTGATGTTTCCTTTTACATCTGTTGCGCTGACAATGGCATGCTCATCCAGGGCAAATTTTTGCTGATTTAATTCTGCAACACTGGATTCCAGTTCATCCGCTGTATTGCGCAGCCGGTACATCACCCAGGACATGGAAACAAACAGCAAGATTGCCACGACGGACAAAAACAGCATAATAATATCACTGGTCTTCAGTGCTTCGGCATGCATTTTTTCCTGTTGTTTCTCAATGCGTTCTATCATTTCCAATGAAGGTCGGGTGACAATTTCAGTGGAAAGTGTTCGCAGTACATCAGTACCATTCAGAATGGTGTGTATGTGGGTAAAAATCATTTCCAGATTGTTTCTTGCATCTTTGCTTATGGCATCATGCTGAAATTCCTGAATCATGGAAAGAATGTGTCGTTTTCTTTCGGCTGTTGCATCATCGCTGTAGACATACACATTCGATGTCAGATCATACAAACGCGTTCGAACGTAGCCGCTTAACAGTGGAGCGATATGGCTTACGGCTGTAGGAAGGTATGCCCGGGAGTTGTAGAAAATGGCATATTGTTCTTTATATTGCTCAAGCACCTCAGCTTTAATCTTCAGCAAGTCAAACAGCTGGCTGGCAAGCGGAAGCAGTTCTTTTTTGTTGTCTTCCGACAGATCCTGCTCACGTGCATGAAATTCCTGCTCAAGGACGGCGATGTTTTTCGTATGCTGCAACATGGAGTCAAAGTTTTTCAGTATGCCGCTGCTGGTCATCAGCAGATGCTCATTAAGCTCCATATCCTCATCTTTAATTTCCATGAGTAAATCATGGGTATCCTGGTAGCTTTTCAGGTCAACGCGGTAAGAATTCGGCCCGAACATGAATGCCAGCAGCGAAAGCACAACAATGATCAGGGAGATAAAAGGATACAAAACCCTCATTGTGAACCCCCACCCTGAAGCTCACCTTTTAACGTTTTCAGAAAGGCAATAATTAACTGAATGTCATCATCCGGAATTTCCCGGCCAAGTTCATAACGAGCCATGATCTGAATGGCCGCCGACAAGTTATCTACGGAACCATCGTGAAAATAGGGGGCTGTCAGCGTCACCAGACGCAAGCTCGGAACCTTGAACTTATATTTGTCAGCGGGATGTCCGGTCACGGCAAAGCGACCTGAATCAGCCGCTGTAATATTCCCCCGATCTTCAAAATAGTTGCCAAAAACACCCATGGTCTGAAACATGTTTCCACCAACACTGGCACCCTGATGGCAAGAAACACAACCGTAAGAGCGAAACAATTCAAAGCCTTTTTTGGCATCATCACTGATCGCTTCATGATCACCGGCCAAAAAGCGGTCAAAAGGCGCATTGACCGTCACCAGCGAACGCTCAAAGGTGGCAATGGCATCTTTAATGTGTGATTCTGTCAGACCCTTTCGCCCATAGATTTTCCTGAAGCGGTGAACATAGTCCGCACTATCGGCCAGTTTTTTGATGATATCCGGCCAGTTTGAGTTCATTTTCACGGGATCATGGACTGGCTCATCAATTTGCGATTCCAGTGTTTTCGCCCGACCATTCCAGAATTGTGCAATGTTGTACACTGTGTTATACACCGTTGGCGTATTGATGATGCCTTTGGCGCCATTGATGCCAAAGGATTGTGGCAATCCATCCACACCACCGCTGGCAAGATCATGGCAATGCGCACAGCTAATTGAATTATCAGCAGAAAGCTTCTTTTCATGAAACAGCATTCGACCAAGATTCACTTTTTTTTCATCCAGACCCGATGGCATCTTGAGCGCCAATATATGGGAACCATATCGTTCTGGCGTATCCGCAAGCGCAATACCGGAGATCATGAAAAAAGTGAGATAAAAAATAAGTGAAAAGTATTTCATATGAGCCTACCTGAGCAAATAGTAGCGTCTCATGTTTTGCAGGCAAGAGTCAAGGGAGCAGCCCCTCCCGCTAACGACCGCAGCATTTGGCGGTGCCGCACTTGCTGTAAATCAGGCAAACCCCACTCTGTTGGCTCTACCCGTGGCAAGCCGCCTGGTTACTACAACTGATTTTCATGAATCAACACACTGAACCAAAGGAGTATCTTTCGCCGCACATTAGCACTTATAAAGTGTTGGGTATCAAACGGGGCTGCCTGCCATATATGAACGCCATGTACATATCCTCCCACGAATCCACATACATTTCGGTAAAGCTCGAACGCACCCGCACAAAAAGTCGTGTTTTCCTCTTACCAGGAGTCTGTCGGACTTTGGCAAATCTACTGTGAAAAACCGGATATTGGCCAAATATTCGTCCTGCTTTTGTTAAATAGCGTTGCTACTTACCGCCAACAGGTCGTATATCTGGCTCAATCCCGCTATTTCCCGTGACGATTGCCAAAGTCCGACAGACTCCTGGCCATTGACAATTTGCACAGGCAATTGCTCAGCCCGGTTATCCGGCACCATCACGGCAGGATCGAAACAATGATCGAGAAAGAAAACAAAGCCGGTAACGCAATACTGTTGAATATCATCATCGGTATTGCGGTAGTTTCTGTTATTGTCTGACTGCTAACACATTGTCCGATATGTCATTAAATCTTCAACGGAAAATCACATCCTGAATTCAGGGCGAAACATATTTTCGCAAAGTCCTGTCATCTGTGGGAGCCCAGCCAGAACGAAAATGTCAATGGCCTGTTACGGCAGTATTTCCCAAAAGTCATGAGCCTTCCTGGCATTGAGGCCAGGGAGGTTATTGAAGCAGCACACAAGCTCAATAACCGCCCGAGAAAGCACCTGAACCTCAAAACCCCATATGAGATATTTGAGGAAATGACAGGGATTAAGGTCAGACCATTATACGAAATTGCATTTATGACCTGAATTCAGGAATAATGAAACTTCAGCTCAGTTAATAGAGGTAATACTGGGCGCTGATGCTGAAAACGCTTGATTCCAGACCTTTGAAGTTGGTGCGGATGCTGACGGCATCGGTTTTGGGCTTGCTCAGCATGTGAGAAATTTCAGCGCCAATGGCAAACTGATCAGCAATATGATAACGCACGCCTGCGCCATAAGCATAGCCGGTGCGGGTTTTCGTTTGTTTTGGCAGCGCCAGTTCGGCGTAGCTGCCCTTGATTGTTGCCAGACCAAGCAGGCCGTAGGCTGTCCAGCCGGGAGCGAAGTCATATTTGGGTTTGATGAAAGCAGCGGCAAAATAATCAACTTTTGCGCGTGCCTGAGTGGTGAATTCTTCACCCGTCTGACCAGAACTGCCAAAGCGAATTTCTGCACCTACATTCTCGGTAAAATCGTGACCTGCCTGCAGGTAACCACCCGTTACTGTCTTTTTCGTCACGCCGGTGCCAATATTAAAGGCACCAACGCCAACGCCAACATAAGGGCCATCAGCCCATGCAGGCATAGCGCATAGCATACTCAGGCAGCCAGCCGCTGCGAGAAAAGATTTTTTCATTTCCTGAACTCCTGGTGTTTACACCTTGTTTCTGTCAGCAAAGCCGGAACAGAATGGCGAATAATGAAAATCAAGCTGAATGGAAGCTGAATTCGGAAATGACAAAAAGTATGTTCTGTTTGCCGGATCGTGCCAGATCAGTTCCTTCCACCCTCTGACAATAGAGGAGGAACGTACTACCTCCCCCCCCACCCTGCGGAGCATGGCGCGTCCAATTCTCTCCTACAGTACTCAATCCCCCCGGTGTGTATGCTTACGAATGATTACATCAAACTGACACCTACAAAACACACCCAAAAAAGGGCACACTGCAACTATTCGCTTTCCTCTAGGAGTCTGTCGGACTTTGATCAATCTACTACGAAAAAGCGGATATTGGCCAAATTTTCGCCCTGCCTTTGTTAAATAGCACTGCTATTCGCCGCAAACAGGTCGTATATTTGACTCAATCCCGCTATTTCTCGTGACGATTGCCAAAGTCCGACAGACTCCTAGTTCGGTTCCGTCCTGTGGCGTTTTATAGGGTCTCCGGCCTGTTTTTGCCCGGATGTGCTCCAGCCGTACCCGGCAGGCATTCTACCTCGGTACTGACAAAAAACGCTTGCAGCATATCCGCCTGCCTGATTGTCCGTCCGCCGGACATGGCTCTATGCTGCCTTGTGTATTTCTTCCTTGATCGTTTGCTTCACTACTGCTTGCAGCATCTCTGCCATGCTGTTGCCTCGAATGTGTTCCTTCAGGGCTTCGTTGATCTCTGTCTGATAGTTTGTCTGATAGTTTCCACCGCCTGCCGCTTCTACCTGTGTCTTGAAGTATTCAATCACCTCAGCATCAAGGCGGATGGTGATTTTCTGCTTGCTGTTCGGAACAAATCATATTCCTGTTTCATGGCTCAACCCCTTTCCAAAACTGCCGCCTTTCATTTGCGGTTGCCCTTCTGGCTGAAATGATACGGATCACGTCACCACAACGCATACACCAGACAACAATCGCCGCCTGTCTCATCTCAGTTTATCCCGATCTGTCCCTGCCTGTTCCTGGGATAGTGACTGATCTGTGCCCGCCTGTGGCTGCCCACCAAAAAAGCCACCGTCCGGGTGGCTTTTGTGTGGCATTCAGATACCGCTAACTGTGCTTGTGTTGATCGCCGGACATGCGCTCCATGTATTCGCGCAATACAGATTCCAGCCGTGTTTGCCAGCCTTTGCCGCTACTGCGGAAATAATTCAGGACATCCGGAGAAAGCCGGATACTGATGGACTGCTTATTGCCGATTGGGCGCAGACCTTCGGCTTCAAGCGGCGCGGCATCCGGATCATTAGCGACAGCAGATGCAATATCGGCATCGCTCAGGGCATCGACAGCATGCCAGTTGGTTTTATCTTTAACCATAACGTTTCACCTCGCGCTGATCCGGCGTTTGATGCGGTCAGCTTGCCCAGTGTGCAGGTGAGCGGAAGGCTTCCCCATTTTTTGGGGTTTTTGATCAACTAAAAACATCGAAGGGAAAACATAGAAAAAGACAGTAAGAGGAAGTGAAAGGCCAGCTATTGCGCTATATACCTGCCTTTTTGCCATGCGCAAGTTCAAAAGAATGGTGTTTACTGGCTGGCAGGCTTTCCGGCTCTTCGGCAAGGTCGCTGACTTGCTCATGATGGTTGCCAGATCAGGGGAAAAACGCCGTTTTCGGGGTTCTCCAAGCGTGCGCCATTTCTCTTTTCCTGCGCTGTCCTTATAGCGAAGTTTCCAAACGTCTTTATGAACGCCACGAAAGAAAAACAGGCCATGACCATCATAAAGCCGCGCCGCCCTTCCCTTCTTTGGTCGCTTCATGTTGGTGATTGCCACCGCTGTTATTCCCTTTGCCGCCTTCGCCATTTTCGCCCCCTATTGGGTGCGTTTTTTTGGGATTTCAAAAACACACCCATAAAACACACCCATAAAAGCACGGATGTAGTGGGAACGAATTGAACCTTTTAGGACTAAAAAAGGCAAGAAAAAAGCCCGAAGTCAAAGACTTACGGGCTTTTCTGGACGTTCTGAAACGTCTATATGGTGCCAGAGACTGGAGTCGAACCAGCACGAGTTTCCTCACCACCCCCTCAAGATGGCGTGTCTACCAATTCCACCACTCTGGCATAAGTGAAACAGCAGCGAAGCGCTGCGTTTCGGGTCGAAAGTTCGTGGCTATTTGCCACCAGCTCCCGGAAGCTTGTTATCCGTTACTGCACCTTCGGCAGAAGCATCAGCGGCAGGCAGTTCACTGGCTGCATCGCCACCAGCCACCGGAATTTCGATACTGGCATCGGCATTGCTTTGCGCGCTGCCTGTGCCTGTTTTCTTCAGTTGTGAAGCATCAAAACCCTTCACCGTTGATTCAGCATCGGAAGAAGGTAACGCAGGCTGCTGAACCGGCGCACTGCGTTCGACCAGCGAACCCGCATCCTGCTGTGTGAAGAAGGCAAGTGTCAAGCTGGTTATCATAAATGTTGCTGCCAGGCCACCTGTCAACTTGCCCAGAAACGAGCCTGAGCCACGACTGCCAAACAGCGTCTGGGCACCACCGCCGCCGAAAGACGCGCCGATGTCCGCACCCTGACCGCGCTGGATCAGCACTACGCCGATCAGCGCAATGGCAACAATAATGTGAATAGTCAAAATAATGGATGTCATGATCCAGTCCTTTTAGCTCGCTTCCGCTGCCGCAGCCACAATCGCCATGAAAGAATCAGCCTTCAGGCTTGCACCGCCAACCAAAGCGCCATTAACGCCGGGTGTTTTCATCAGCGCTGCTGCATTGCCAGGATTCACGCTGCCACCGTACAGCACACGGCAATCACAATTCAGACGCTGCAATTCTTCGTGAATGAAGGCATGCGTTTCTTCTACCTGTTCCGGTGTTGCAGTTTTGCCTGTGCCAATGGCCCATACCGGCTCATAGGCAACCGTCAGCGATGTTCCTTCAGGCATTCCGCCTTCCAGAATAGCAAGCTGCTTCTTCAGTACGCTGTTTGTCTGGCCACTCTCTCGTTCTTCAAGGTGTTCACCGATACACAGGATGGGTTCCAGACCTGCTGTCCATGCAGCCTGCAATTTCTTTCTGATCTGCTCGTCAGTTTCACCGATGATGTCCCGTCGCTCAGAGTGGCCGATAATCACATACAGGCAACCACAATCCCGCAACATCATCGGTGAAATTGATCCGGTAAATGCACCCTTGGGTTCGTAATACACGTTTTGTGCGCCAAGCGCCACGCCTTTTTGTCGCAGCGGCTCAGCCAATGGCTGAAGCAGCGTGAAAGGTGGCATCAGGGCAACCTCAACATGCTCTGGCGAGGGGTTGTTACCAAGCTCAGCGACGAAAGACTGCGCCTCTTCGAGTACACCATTCATTTTCCAGTTACCGGCAACCAGACAACGCACAGAACCGCTCATTTCACCCCTCCTTCATCCCTTATCGTGGGCAACAGCCCCAAAACGGGGCGCGAATCATAGAAAGACGAATGAATTTGGCAAGAGGGAATAAACAATGATGCCAGGAGTCTGTCGGACTTTGACAAATCCACTGTGAAAAACCGGATATTGGCCGAATATTCGCCCTGCTTTTGTTCAATGGCGCTGCTACTTACCGCCAACAGGTCGTATATCTGGCTCAATCCCGCTTTACAGTTTGCCTGCTCCGCCGTTGTAAACGGGCATATTCTTCTCGCTATAACGATTCAGCACTGCAACAGCATATTCCCGGCATACATCAGTTTGCACCTGAATGCCGCGTTCACGCAATTGATGTTGCCAGTCCTGATGTTTTGACCCTTCGTCAAAGCCTGCCTGGCGGGCATCGGCATCACGGGCGCCACATACCAGCGAACGGATACCTGACCAGGGCAAAGCGCCAAAACACATCGCGCAGGGTTCCGTGCTGCTCACCAGTTCACAACAGGTTTCAGGTGTTGCGCCAAGATCAAAATGCTCTTGCATCTGTTGAGCAATGGTTAAGGCGATCATTTCAGCATGTGCGATCGAAGCGTGCGCAGGCACAACGCGGTTCACACCGGGAGCAAGCAGCCGATGGCTGTGCATATCAAAAACAGCGGCGGCAAAAGGGCCACCAGTCTCCATCTCAACATTAAGCCGCGAAAGCTCAATGACCAGTTGCATGCGATCTTCCACTGTAGGGTAAACAGCGTCAAAAGGATAACGCTGCAACCATGACGGCAAAGCAATACAAATATCGGGAAATGAATGCGCCATTATCACCTTCCTTCTTCGCTCAGTCGCGTGCCATGATTAACCATTACAGCGACAAGCCACCGAAGTCAGGTGGCATGGTTGTCGGTCAATACGGGCCAGCGTCAGGCGACCATGCCAGACGCAACCGGAATCCAGCCCCAGCACATGCGGATAATGCTGCACCAGCCCCATGGCTGCCCAATGGCCAAAAATCACCCGGGAAACATCATCGCGCCAGCGAAGATCAGCATGAAGATACCATGGTTTGTCCCCTGCCCTGTCTGATATTGTGCGATTTGCCCGCCAGTTAAAAACGCCATCAGCCGAACAAAACCGACTACAGGTCAACACGCCGAGTGAATACAGCATGCGCCCGTTTTTATCCGCCTTTGCCGGTTCTGCTTCGGGAAAACAGCAATCCGCCCAGTGACGGCATGTGACTTTCCAGTCATCGCGCTGCAAACGCTTTTCAATATTTCTTGCCCGCTTTCTCGCCTTTTTCAGCGACCAGCGCGGAGCCAGTCCGGCATGCACCATAGCCAGATTCAGCGCTGCATCGTAATGCAGTAATGGCCGAAAGCGTAACCACTCGATCAGCTCTTCACTGTCTCTGGCCCTGATGACCTGTTCCAGCGTGTCGCTCTGGACATAGCGACGAGCGCCGGCAGCACGCTCCAGCAGGTGAACATCATGATTGCCAAGCACACACACCGCAGCATCGCCAAGTGATGCAAGATAGCGAAGCACAGCCAGCGAATCAGGGCCACGGTTCACCAGATCACCAGCGCACCACAGATGATCGTGCGCAGGGTCAAAACCCACCTTGTCCAGTAACTTCCGCAGGGAGCGATAGCACCCCTGAATATCGCCAACAGCATACACAGCCATTATATTTAACCCCAAAGTACATATATATCATATAGTTATATGATATTATTTATGTTTATTGCCAGAGATGATATTTAACTTATTGTTAAATATATGTAATAAGTTTTTCTTATATTCAACATTAACATGAACACGACATTCTAAGTTTTTGATAAATAATCAATCATGAAGAAGCGAATCATCTGCAGGCACTGATTTTTTAACGAACCCTATCGTTATTTACTGTCACCTTGAAGCTATGTCTTGCCTGTTCGTTCTCCCCGGGAGTCTGCAAAACATCTGACGAGTGGACTGCCAATGAGCTTTCTTCTGATACTGTAACAATTCAGGAAACTCGCCGACCTTTTAACGATGGGGCAGCGCTACCCAGGCACGGATTGCAACCCCTACATCTGCAATAATGTATTGCACAGCAAAGGAGGCTTCTGTGAATCCTGCCAACCGGGCGGTCTGCTGCCCATGAAACTTGTTGTATTGACCACTGTTACCATGCTGGCCTTTTCCGGAAATTCGGTATTGTGTCGCCTGGCATTAGGGCAAGCAACGATTGATGCCGCGAGTTTTACTGCCATTCGCCTGGCATCTGGCGCCCTGATGTTGTATCTGTTACTCCTCACCCGTCCATCGTTTCGCCGCAGCCTTAAATCTGATGTGGCAACTGCCGGTAGCTGGCCTGCTGCTGCCTGGCTGTGTATTTACGCTGCAAGCTTTTCGCTGGCCTATGTGGATATCAGCGCTGCCACAGGAGCGTTGATTTTGTTTGGTGCAGTGCAACTCAGCATGATGATTATGGCGCTGTTGTCCGGTGAACGTCCGACCCGAATGGCCTGGGTCGGTTACGCACTGGCCGTTTCCGGATTACTCCTGTTGCTTTGGCCGGGAGCAGATGCACCATCACTACGGGGAGGCTTGCTCATGTTCGCTTCGGGAACAGCCTGGGGGATGTATTCCCATTATGGCAAAGATTCAGCGGATCCACTGGTTCATACAGCAGGTAATTTTCTGCGAACGCTGCCCGGCGCTGCACTGATGTTGCTGCTATCCATGCACGCATGGCATATCAGCGAACAAGGCCTCATGCTGGCAATTGCCTCAGGTGCGATGGCTTCCGGCCTGGGTTATGCCCTGTGGTATCATATTATTCCTCAAATACGCAGCAGCGTTGCTGCCACTGTGCAGTTATCCGTGCCACTACTGGCTGCGCTTGGTGGTGTCGTATTTATACAGGAAACATTATCCTTACAGCTCATCCTCACGGCCATCATGATCCTTGGTGGCATTGCCCTGGTGGTACAATATGACGGCTCTTAATGCGGTTTTCGCCATGACCATCGGGGTTTCATCGTCATGGTGATCAGCTTCATGGCTTGTTGCCGGATACCTTCAACCGGGCAGGGCACTTCGTATTCAGCCTTCTGTTGTTCACCGCAGGCGTAAGTGCATCAGAACCCTTCTTCTTTGCCATCAGCGGCATAGTGAGAGGGAGACCTCAATATTCACCAGGCACTCCCCCTTACGGATAGTCAATGAACAGAAGTTGCCTGTAATGCTATCCCCGTTTTTTCCGTTTTTTATTTGCGCGACTTGCTCGCATGACTTTCTTCAAAATCAGGTTCAGCAGCCAGCGGCAGCTCTTTCGCCTTCATTTTCGTATGTTGAGGCTGAGGATAAAGTTCAACGACATGATCAGGAGGCTCAGGCGCATCAATGATGAACGTCTCAACAAAGCCCATGATTTTTTCCAGGGCGCGCTGGGCCAGCGTTTTTCGCTGTAGCAACTGTGGCTTGTTCAGCATGGCTTTCACCACATCATCCCGTAGCGGCGTGATTTCCGTGAACAGATACCGGTTGATCATCTTCTCAACCTTCCCGGCATCCAGGGCTTCATTTTCGCATATCGCTGCAAGGGCGACTCGTCGCTCTTCCATCCAGTATTCGCTAAATGCTTTTGCTACCGTATCAGCGCCTTCCAGTTTCGGAAGGTTTTCTTCGATGAATTTCTCAATAAGCTGGCGTTTGCTGCGTAAGCGGACTTCACCAGCAACCAGATCGAGAATGGCTTTGCGCTGTTTGCCTGCGGCATCTCCATCCTGTTCTTTCAGGCGGGCAAGCAACTGTATGATATAAGCCACATTGATTTCATCCCGATGAATCAGCTCCAGCTCAAAGTCCACATCCTCCAGAATGGAAACCTTCTCTTTCTGCCGGTTGCTTCTCACCTTGTCATACAAATCAAGATACTTGCTCCGATAATCGTTAAAAATCTGTTCATTCATCATCAGCTTATCGAAGCTGAACTCAGCAAAAGAGGACAGCACATTGCGGATGCGAATGAGTTCACGAAAAGCTTTCACAAAAGCAAGCTCATCATCTTCCGTCGCCAGTTCATCTACTGCATCAACAGTCGGCGCAACACGCAGTAATGCAGCAAAGGCTTTGTTGAACTGCCTCACACAGGCTTCAAACGGCTGCATGATAATGTTTTCTCTGGCATCCTTGCTGGAGAACAGCGCGATGGCATCATCCGTCGCTTGTTTCAAGTTGCGAAAGCAGACGATATTGCCCTGTGACTTTTTTTCGTTGAGAATGCGATTGGTGCGGGAATACGCCTGCAACAAGCCATGATATTTCAGGTTTTTGTCCACATACAATGTGTTCAGTGGTTTGGAGTCAAAACCCGTAAGGAACATGTTCACCACCAGCAGAATATCTATCTGCCGCTCCCGCACCCTTTTGCCAATATCGTTATAATAGTTGTAGAACGACTGGCTGTCTCTGGTCGAAAAGCTGGTACCGAACATCTGATTATAGTCCGCAATACAGGATTCCAGCTTGTCCCGGCTGTGCTGATTCAGCGTTTTTCCCTCGCTCAGGTCATCGAGCGGATCAACCTCGGTCATGCCCTCCGCATCCTTGTCGTCTTCATTGGCCGTGTAGCTGAATATGGTTGCCACTCTGAGTTGATGCTTGCCAGCCTCCCTGCTGGCTTTGAACAGGTCATAATACTTAGTCAGCACATCCACGCTGCTGACGCAGAACATGGCCGTAAAATCGCGGCTGTGGGTTTTACGGTCATGATTGGCAATGATGTAGTCGGTGATTTTCTCCAGTCGTTGGGGTGACTCCATCAGCTCTTTGGTATCCACGCCTTCCACTTCGATGTCGATATGATTGGAGTCATCTTCCTTCTGCCTGTAGCGTCCCACATATTCGATGGAGAACTTCAGCACATTCTCATCACGAATGGCATCGGTAATCACATATTTGTGCAACTGATCGCCAAATAAGTCTTTGGTCGTTCGCTGTCCATGCTGATTGCGGCTCACATTATCCGCAAAAATGGGCGTGCCCGTGAAACCAAACATCTGCGGTCTGTTGAAGAAGGCATTGATACGTTTATGCGTATCGCCGAACTGGCTGCGGTGGCACTCATCGAAGATGAATACGATGCGTTTATCCTTCAGCGGTGCCATCGCCTGTGCATAGCGGCTTTTGCTGATGGCCGTATTCAGCTTTTGCAGGGTGGTGACAATCAGCTTGTTGTCGCCGCTTAACTGCTGAACCAGCGCCCGGGTGTTGCTGGTGCCATCCACGCAGCCTTTGGAGAAGGCATTGAACTCCTTGTTGGTCTGATAATCGAGGTCTTTACGGTCAACCACGAACATCACCTTATGCACTTTCGGCAAGTCCATCAGTACCTGGGCGGCCTTGAATGAGGTCAGCGTTTTGCCTGAGCCGGTGGTGTGCCAGATATAACCATTGTTGCGGCTGTGTTTCACCTTCTCAACAATCGCTTCCACCGCATAATATTGATACGGACGCAGCACCATCAGGATTTTATCCGTTTCATTCAGCACGATATATTTGCTGATCATCCTGGAGACGTGACACTTCTCCAGAAAGGCTTTGGCAAAGGTATCCAGCCGCCTGACGGGGCGATTTTCCTCATCCGTCCAATAGAATGTCTGCCTGAACGATTGTCTGCGGTTGTTGGCGTAATACTTGGTGTTCACGCCATTGCTGATCACAAAAAGCTGCACATACTGAAATAACCCATGGCTGGCTCCGAATGAATGCCGCTGATAGCGATTGATTTGATTGAATGCCTCTTTGAGTTCCAGCCCCCGGCGTTTGAGTTCGATTTGCACCAGCGGCAGGCCATTGACCAGCAGGGTCACATCATAGCGGTTTTTGTAGCTTCCCCCGATGGTAAGCTGGTGGGTGACCTGATATTCGTTCCGGCACCATTCATCCGTTTTCATGAAATTGAGATAAAAGCTATCGCCATTATCACGAGTGAGGCACATCTTGTCCCTGAGAATCTTCGCCCGCTCAAACACATTGCCCCGATCCAGGTGGTTCAGAATCTGCCTGAACTCGGCATCGGAAAATATGGTGTTGTTATGCTTCTCAAGCTGAGCCTTCAGATTGCGCGTAAGCGCGGCTTCATCAGGAACGGCGACAAAGCTCCAGCCCAATGTGCCAAGCTGCGCCATCAGCGCTTCTTCGAGGGCTTGTTCAGATTGCGGGTGGCTCATACACCACCCCTGAGATAGCATCCAGTATCTTCAATTTGAGAGGCTCTGAGTTAATTTCTCCTGCCAGAAATGCCTCCATAATTTCCCCCAGCAGCGTCTTGCTGATATTTCCCGCTGCAACGTGATAACTAATATTTTCCATTTCCCTCAAAAAGCTGGCAACACAATATAAATAGCCATTAAGCAGCAGCATTTGTGCACAAAGGGTAATTGCAATACGCTTATTTCCATCCTGGAAGCTGTGAAATTTACAAACACAAAAGAAAAGGTGCGTCAGCTTTTCGGCAAACGTCGGATAGTAAAGGTCATTCTGAATATGATCCAACACACTTTCCAGCTTGCCAAGCTCCAGCACACCAAGCGTTCCCCCACCGCTGATTTCCACTGTTTTTCCGTGAATATCAATCACCTGATCTACCGTCAGATAAACAAGAGATGTCACTTAGTCGCGATCCTTCAGGCGCTTCATCACATCCTTTGCATCTTCCAGACGTTCAGCTAACTCCTTGCTTTTTTCTCCCAGAAAGCGTTCAAAATCTTCCTGCTGTAACGGTGTGATATATCCACTAAGTTGTTGATGCAAGGCATCACGAAATGCCAGATCACGACTCGCCATTTTATTTCTGGCTTTTTCCATCAGGGGCTTCCAGTGAGGCAGATTTTCAAAGCGCTTAAATATTTCATCAACCTCCCATGCGCTTAACTTCGCTCCTTTCTCCTGTCGGGCTTGTTGTAGCATTTCTCCAATACCGCACTCATAGGAAGCAATCAAATCAAGGATTTCCGAATAAAAAGTATCTCGTACTTTATCCTTTTCGTGTAACCGCAAGACTTTCCGATATTCTCTGGCTTTTTCCTTAAAAATACTAACATATATTCTGTCGGTATAAAGAGGATACTTGAATTGCCCCATATCAACGCAATCACGCAAAGCATCCGTAAACTGCTTTCTGTAATTCTCCTCAGCAAACCATGAATGAATAAAGTCTTCATCACGCTGATTGATGTACCTGGTGCCACCACCCGTGCGGCTGTTGATGGTGTCAATGACAATATCAAGAATTGCCTGCCGTAAAAGACGCGCACGTTCGCTTTCCACCATCAACATTGCCAAATTCAGAAAAGCTCTGAAATCAAAAACACCTAACACTGTCGTTTTGGTAACGAAATCTGTTTCGTTACCACCCGCATCAGAAATTACTTTCTTCAGGTTTTTCAGTCGCTTACCTCGTAACAACTCGTAACCGTTTTGACGCAATTCATCGCTGTATTTCTCCAGATAATTATCCACAGTGCGGGGAGTCACTTCAAAAAAGGCGGCAACCTGCTCTTTCAGCATCACACTTTTTCCCTCAAAATGAATACTCTGAATATGCGTCGCTTTTTCAATTTCCCGCAAGGCAAACGGATTATTGAGGATGTTTTGACGATGCAGACCTGAATTGGTCAAGTCCTGTTTTTCTTCACGCATTCACCTCTCCTGAATATGGAACAGCCAATCGCAAGCTGCTCCTCAAATGATTTCGCTATGCCGCCAATCGCTGAAGAACCTGCAAGCCAGAGGAACGGAAATCACTCAAAGATGTAAACTGTTTATCAGCATTTCTGGTCAAATATGTGGATGCCTTTTTGGGTAGCCTCTCCATATCTTCATACACAATAACCCCCACAAAGGGTATCTGAGCCTTCTGAAACTCCAGCAAGCCAATAGCGGCTGTTTTTGCCTTATCCTGACTGCCGACACCATACAGGAAGAATGGCTTCCTTTCAGCCTCAAGCACATAGTCCACTTCAAGAACAGGGTAGTTTTCAAGGGGCACAACATCCTTCCTTGGCTTAAATTGCTCCAGGGATTCAAATACAAAGCATTCCAGCTCTTCGTAAAACAGCGATTTAATGGTATCCTTCTGCCAAAGGCGCATATTGCACACTTTCTGAACCAGACCAACAAACTGCATAACACTTTGAAAAACCATGTCTGGGGGGCTATCCAGATAAAACTCGCCTTCATCCGCCATCACACCATTCTGAGTCAATAACGCCTCAAGAATTCGCTCTTTTGCCGAGGTATTAATTTCAAATACATATGACAGACGCATCAGCGTAAGCCCCATATCCCTGATGCGAATCCATCCATTTTTCTCCGGGCTTGAGCAGACAAAAACATCAATCATATCTCCATCTTCATGAAACACCGGAAATACTAACTGCCAAATTCCTTCACGCCGTTGATAAAAATCAACCTGCCCCTCAAATCCCCTCTTCACCATTTCGATAACCGAACTCATTCCTGCCCCCCGACCGTTGTGGTGAATGCTAACGATATTTGTTTCAATTCAGGAAGGCATGCCAGCCAGTTTTCAAGGTTTATTTCCTTGAAAAACTTTGCCAGGGCTCCATCAAACGTTGTGTAACGTGTCGTCTTTTCTATGTCTTTTGGCTCACGAACACCTTGTTCTAAAAGCTCTTCCGTTATCCGGTGAATATGAAATGACGAATAATGCCTGTCATTACTCCAGTCCACATCACCATGATTGCCATTAAACCGAATCAACATGATATTGCCCTTTTCTTTATCGCCAGACTTGTATATCAGGCCAATGGAAAAGTTCTCTATCAACTCAGTGCTTTGTCTGATAAACACCTTAAAGACATATCCCTTTTCAATAGCGCTCAATTCAAGGTTCTTTCGACGACTTCTGTTTTCTGTGTTAAAGCCCGTGGCTGGTTCTGATTTCTCTACGCGCTTGGGGCAGGCGATCAGGCGTTGAATTTCATTTTGACGTAACATGGACATCCCTCATCACACAAACATCTGCTGGAGCAGACCTTTTTTCTCGTTCCCATGCTCCTGCGTGGGAACGTATATCCGGATAAGTTGCAGTACGCACTTCCAGTGTGGATGGTTGAAGCGAGGAAAAATGTTCAGCCATTTTTTCCCACAGGGCGTTGGGAGAATGATCTTCAGAGCATTCGGAAACGTTTGGTGGCTGCGCGCAAGCTTATCCACCCTACCAATGAACGCTATATGAGTCGTTCAAACTTGAAAGCATCAATTAACCTTTGTCCTGTTGAAGTTTCGTGATGTTCGCATGATATTCTTATCAAACCTTCTTGTTCCATACGTTTTGCTTCTTCATAAACAGCAGCAAAAGCATCCATGGGGGTTTCACTCGCTGCAACGAAGCTGGAGTCCCCGACTGCACATTGATTGTATTTTTCGTTCATGAGAATTTTCATAATGATTCTCCTTGTAATATCCGCCAGTCTGAAGGCATCTAGTACCCCAACCCGGAAGTCCGTGACATCCTGAGCTGGTCGTGTTGCCGGTAGCCGCGTTGCAACATCTTGAAATAAACCCTGCTATTCCTGCGATGTTGCGCCTTGCTACCGACAATCTATCCTTACCACAAAATGTCACGGACTTCCGGGTTGGGGTACTAGTGATTTATACAAACATCTGCTGAAGCAATCCTTTCCTGAATGTTTGGCCTGATTCATTATCTATCCACCAACTTTATTGTAAGCCATCTCAATGAACCGCTTTGTTTCTTCAAATTCATCCTGATTCGATATGATGAACTCGGCATCGCCCGTTCCAAGATGTCCGATACCGCTCACATCGCGGTAATACGAAGGTGGATCGCTGACGTCTGAAGGCTTTAACTTCACCCATAGCTTGATATTTCTGTTCCTGGCTTCCATGCAGACAATATTCTGCGAAGCCTTGTAGGCGATATAAAATTTCTTCGGGATTTCCTCAATCGCGGAGTCCAGCCCCATCACATATTCACTAACGCTGTGCATCAATTCCTGAATAGCGTCCGGCTTACCCTTGAAATGCTCTTCAATGGTGTATGTTGCTGTTGTCCGAACTTGCGCCGCCTTTTTTCCAGCTTCAACCATGACAGGGTTCTTATCCAGCGAGTCCGATGCAGCAGCCTTTGTGCCTCTCAGCACCTCTTCCAAATAGAGTGAGTTGTTGGCATACAGGCGATAGCGCCACAGCTCAATATTGGCTCCCATCACCTGAACAGCATGCAGGTCATATTTTTTGTAGTTGGGAGCCAGACAAATAACCCGAACATCTGACCAGTCAACATGAACATCACTGCCCAACGCCTTTTGAACGGCAATCTCAAAATCGCCTTTATGGTCTTGTATCCAGTGAAGATAAAACAGGCTTTGGTTGATGAGTTGGGAAGACTCCACCTTTTTATACTCAATAATGACTGGGTTATCTTCTTCAGAGAGAGCAAGCGAATCAATGCGGCCAGCATGCTGAGCACCCGTTGAGAACTCAGAAGCAACAAAGCGGCAATTAAACACTTCTGCCAAATTATTCTCGATAAGGTTTTGCAACTCCTTCTCCAGCGCAAAATTCTTTTGCTCCACCGGAATGAGTTTGTCGTTCGATATTTCAAATATTGGCATGCTATTCCCTACACAAACATCTGCTGGAGCAGACCTTTCTTGAATACTTTGGCTTGCTCAAGCTGTGTGCCTACTTGCTCGATTTTGTTACCAATAGAGATCAAGAAGTCGGCGATTTTTTGTTGTTC
>JALSZZ010000361.1:22000-28032 GCA_027075825.1 Mariprofundaceae bacterium
TTTCTCTTCCCAATCGGGGTATGGGTTGCCGTTGTCATCGGTAAAGCGGATTTGCCGGGAGAAGATTTGCTGCATCACGCCTTTTTTGTATTCGGTGAGCAGCCGCTTTTTTTCCTCAAGCCGGGCAATGCGCTTATCCACCGCCGTTAAGAAGTCAGCGATTTTTTGTTGTTCGATGTCAGAAGGGAAAAATACAGGCATGCTTTTTAACTCATCAGTATCAAGCTTGCCTGCACCAATTCCGGTGCCTACCACCATATGTAAGAGCTTATTTTTAGAGGCTTGAAACCACGCCAAAAGGAACAGGGAGTTAGCTCCAGTTACGGAGAGAGCTTTAACATCTTGATTGAATGCAATATCTCTTCCAGCCATTCCAACAGGAATGTCTTTAAACAACATGCTCCCACGTACAAGAAGAAGCAGGGAACCTTTCTTTGCCAGCTTCGACCCGCTTTTTAGCCCTTCATCGGAAATATTCAGGTTGGACTTCTCATAAACATTACCTCTCATTGAGCTTGCACTTATCCAAGGAATGTCCCCATTCCAATAAGATGGCTCCGTCTTTGAAGGGGTTCCACCAGAAGCCCACTTTGTTACATCTCCAAGGCTACTCAGCTTCCAAGCCTCTGAGAATTCAGAAAACCGCAGCTTTGGCACATTGGCATTATCCCAATCAAAGGCTTTCATCTGGGGTTCTAACAATGCCCGAAACGATGGCTCCACATCCTGTAAATCGACTACATCCACAGAAAAAGCCAGCCGCGCCTCGTTGAACGCATCCTTTAGCATTGCCAGGGTTTTTTCTGGCAATGGCTGATGCCATTTCAGTGCCAGATCCAAATCAGAATAGCGGTGCGCCGTGTGTTTGGCGCGGCTACCGAAGACCCATACCTTGCAGCCTTTCGGCAGGTGCTGGCGCAATACGGCCCGAACGATTTCACACGCTTGCCGCGTCAGGTCGATGTCATTATTCATGGTATTCCCGAAGTTTTGTCAGGAAAAAGCTGATTTCACTATAAAAGTCCTGTAGTTCAGCAACCACGGCAACGGCTTTAGCCTCATTATAGGTATGCGATGTGATATTGCGCTGATTACGATAAATCCACCATTGATCCCAGCTGTGTTGCAATAAGCCTTTGCTATAAGCTGTGCGCACAAGTTCCTGGAAACTCATCCGGGAAACGGCTTCCTGATTTTCGCTAATCAGGCTTATATGACGTTTCATGAATTTGGTGGACAGGTCATAACAATATTCAAAACGTTGAATGCATGCATCACGAACAAATTCATTATTTTCATCTTTTTGGTATTCATCCAGCGCTACTTTCAGGGTGGTGGTCGCACGGGTTAAGGCACTTAAATCGAAGGCTTCCGTCATATATTCCTCCTAAAACGGCACCTTAATGCCAAGCTGGGCGCAATAATCGGCAATGGTTGCATCAGTGGTTTTCATGTCCTCTTCAAGCTGGTGGAGCCGGGTAGCCACTGCATCCAGATCCACTGGCTCTTCAGGCTCAAAGGTATCCACATATCTTGGAATATTCAGGTTGTAGTTATTTTCTGTCACTTCTTCGAGACTGGCGACATAAGCGTATTTATCTTCAAACGCGCGCTTGTCGTAAGCGGTAATGATTTTATCAATATCTTCAGGACGCAGGTTGTTCTGATTTTTACCCTTTTCAAAATGGGCGGAAGCATCAATAAAAAGAATATCCTGCGGGTGGGTGCGGCATTTTTTTAGCACCAGAATACAGGTGGGGATGGATGTGCCATAAAAGATGTTAGCGGGCAGGCCAATCACGGCATCAATCAGGTTGCGCTGTTCAATCAGATAGCGGCGGATATGCCCTTCAGCCGCGCCACGGAACAGCACGCCATGCGGCATAACCACAGCCAGCGTGCCATTGTCGGCCAGATGATGCACCATGTGTTGCACAAAGGCGAAATCGGCTTTGGTTTTGGGCGCAAGCTTGCCGTATTGCGAGAAACGGTCATCGCTCATGTGCAGCGGGTTGGCGCTCCAGTGCGCTGAAAAAGGCGGATTGGCGACAATGGCCTCAAAGCGCATATCCAGATCATGCTGTGGATGCTCCAGCGTATCTTCCTGCCGAATATCGAATCGTTGATAGTTCACATCATGCAGAATCATGTTCATGCGGCACAGATTGTAGGTGGTGCGGTTCAGTTCCTGACCATAGAAGCGGGCGACTTCCTTCACTTCCCTGGCGACACGCAGCAACAAAGAGCCTGAACCACAGGTCGGGTCATAGACTGATTTCAGATAGCCTTTTGTCTGCCCGTTATCGCGGGTGACCAGTTTGGCGAGAATGGTGGACACGGTTTGCGGGGTGTAAAACTCGCCAGCCTTTTTGCCTGCGCCACTGGCGAATTGTCCGATGAGATATTCATAGGCATCACCGAGCACATCGGCTTTTTTGTCTTGCAGGTTGAAGTTGATCTTGTCCAGGTGTGCCAGCACTTTGGCAATGAGTTCATTCTTCTGCTTTTCGGTCTTACCCAGTTTGCTGGACGTTAAATCCATATCCGAAAACAAATCATCAAAATCATCCTGACTTTCAGTGCCCATGGTGCTTTTTTCGATATTGCTGAGGATGGTGGCCAGATCACCAAGAATGAAGTTACTGCCGCCTGCCGCATTGGCATTGCCACGTCTGGCGATATTGCTGAATAATTCGGATGGTTTAAGCGTATAACCCAGGGCTGCAATCGCCTCTTCAGCCACCGCCCCGATCATCTCGCGACCTTCTTCGGTGGATTCATCAATATCAGCGTAATCCATGCCATCCGCTTCCAGCAGGCTGTTGGCATAGAGATGCAACTTCTCAGAGAGATATTTGTAAAAAATAAAGCCCAGGATGTAATCCCGAAACTCGTCGGCATTCATCTTGCCGCGCAAGGTGTTGGCAATATTCCATAGCTGCTGCTGCAGTAATCGCTTTTCCTCGTCTGACATATCATTCACTCTCCCTGATGAGGGCACAGCATAATCATGCAGCCTGGATGCACAATGGTTGACCGCGTAACAGGCAGCGCATTCGTACTAAAACCCTGGCATGCTGGCTTACAAGGAGCGGTCTCCAGACCGCGAACCACATCCGTTCGCCATCTTTCGATGATTCGGGATCAGAGGCTCCTCCTACAGGGGGAAATCACACGCATCGCAGAAGCGTCCGCCACGCTGCGAACTACGATGGATTCCGGGTGCAGGAGCGGTCTCCAGACCGCGAACCGCATCCGTTCGCTATCTTCCAGTGATTCGGGGCCAGAGGCCCCTCCTGCAGGGGGGATCACACGCACCGCAGAAGCGCCTGCCACGCTGCGAACTACGATGGATTCCGGGTGTAGGAGCGGTCTCCAGACCGCGAACCGCATCTACTTACCGTCAACAGGTCGTCTATCTGGCTCAATCCCGCTATTTCTCGTGACGATTGCCAAAGTCCGACAGACTCCTGGCGGTAACTGCTGGCTTACATGCAAGCGCTCTGAAGCTGCTCAGGATGCCTGGCAGGCGAGATTTTCATGCGATTGCCTCGCCGCATTAGCGCTTGCACATTGACAAAAAGGATGGCCGTCACACACTTCCCCTATGAATGATGATATGCTCTCATCCCTTTACGACCGTCCCGAAGATGAATTACTGCAGGAAATCACCCGGCTCAAACAGCGCCTGGGTGATCAGGTGTTGATTCTTGGTCATCACTACCAGCGCGAGGAAGTGATTCGCTTTGCTGATATTACCGGCGATTCGCTCAAACTGGCGCATCAGGCTGCGCAAACAGCCGTCCCGCATATTATTTTTTGCGGTGTTCACTTCATGGCCGAAACAGCGGATATTCTGACCAGCGCTGCGCAGCAGGTGATTTTGCCTGACCCGGCGGCTGGCTGCTCCATGGCCGATATGGCCGACGATGCGCAGGTGCAACACTGCTGGCAACAATTAAGCAGCGTGATTGATGCCGAAGCACAGGTGACACCGGTGACCTATATTAACTCCACAGCAGCGCTTAAAGCCTTCTGCGGTGAGCATGGCGGCATTGTCTGCACCTCATCCAATGCTGAAAAGGTTCTCACCTGGTCATGGCAGCGACGCGAAAAAGTGCTGTTTTTCCCCGATCAGCATCTTGGCGAAAACACGGCGCTGCGCATGGGCATCCCGGATGCAGAGATGATCATCTGGGATCCGGCGCTACCGCTTGGCGGCAACACCGAACAGGCCATTGCCCGGGCACGGCTGATCCTGTGGAAAGGCTTTTGCTCTGTACACCAGATGTTTAAGGCCAGCCATGCCGCCACCATGCGTGAACAACACCCTGGCATCCACATTCTTGCGCATCCTGAGTGTTCACGCGAGGTATGTGAAACGGCAGATTTTGTTGGTTCAACAGAAGCCATTATCCGCCATGTGCAGGAAGCCGACGGCCAGCAAGTGTTTGCCATCGCCACAGAACTGAACCTGGTCAACCGCCTGCGCTTGCAGCATCCTCAGCATCAGGTATTTTTTCTCTCTCCCATGGTGTGCATGTGCTCTACCATGTTTCGTACTGATCCACAGCATTTGCTGGCCAGTTTACAGGCGATTGCCAACGATGAAGATGGCAATCGCATTATCGTGCCTGACGCTCACAAAGCGGCAGCCAGAACGTCATTACAAAGGATGCTAGACCTTGCGTAATTATCACAACCGCTATCGCCATATCCTGTGGCTGATACTCATTTACTGTTCACTGGGCGTTTTTTCGGCGCAGGCGCTGGAAAACCGGCAAGAAATTGAAAAACAGCTACAACAATTACAGGCATCACCGGATGCCGAACTGGTACCCAAGGCAGTGGAGCGTGCCCGCGCCTACCTTGGCGCTGCTATGCTGGCGGCTGATCAGGGCGATACTGACGGCGAGCAAACGGCCCTGAAACGAGCCAGGGAAGCTGTGGAAGAAGGCTGGGGCAATGCCCGTTTTATCAAAAACAAGTTCACCGATCTGCTGCGTTTGCAGGCGGCGGCAAAAGAGGCTGCGGCCAGTGTCAACCCCCGGGATGCGCGCAGCGTTGAAGAAATTCCGGTGTGGATCAGCAAAGGAGACAAGGCGCTTCGCGAAGTATTCAGAGCCGCTGGCGAAGGCAAGCTGAATGTCAGCCAGCAACGTGCCGGCAGTGTACGGGCTGCTTATACCAATGCCATCAACACGGCCATCCCTGTACTGTTGAACAAAACGGAACAAACATTGCGCAGCGCCGCCAACAAAAATGCCAAAAGCTACACCCCTGTTGTGTATCAGGATGCCAAAAACGCCTACGCTGCGCTTAAGCGTTACAGTGACGGCATTGCCACCCAGGTACCGGAACACCCGGCGCTGGCGCTGAAGCTGGCAGAACGCGCTGTCGAGATCGCCTTGCAGGTCAAGGAATGGCGCAAGCAAAGTGGCAGTCATGAAGAACTGCTGCTGGCAGCGCGTCGTCAGCGTCTGGATCTTGGCAGTGCGCTGGGGCTGGAGCTTGCTTCGCCAGCGGATGATTTCAATATGTCCGCCTTACTGGATGCCGTACGCCGGTTGCGCCACAAAATTGATGATCAGGAAAACCAGTATGAGGCGCGCATCAACAAGCTGAAAAGCGATGCTGAACGTCATGAGGCAAGGGCGCTGGCTGATCTTCGGAACAAACTGCAAGCTGACTGTAGCGAGCAACTGGCCACCATGAAAGATGCTTACCGCGCCAAGATTGAGCGTCTGACCTTTGAAGACAAGCGCAAAAAGAGTGTGCAACAATTGTTCGACAAGGGTGAAGTGGAAATTCAAAGCGGTGTTGACGGCAGTATGCTGCTGCGCCTGACCAAACTGAAATTTGCGCCCGGCAAAACGGAGCTTGATCCGCAATACTTTGAATTTCTTGGCCGCGTCAAGGAAGCGCTCAGCCTCTATGATGACCGTCAGATCAGCATCAATGGCCATACCGATAATCAGGGCGACATCAAGAAAAATCAAAAGCTTTCACTGGCTCGCGCTGAGGCAGTGATG
>JALSZZ010000362.1 GCA_027075825.1 Mariprofundaceae bacterium
GACTTTTCAAAATTTCACTTTCCCGAAATAAAATCCATCAAGGGTAAATGCTTCGAATTCCCCAAGATACCTGTAGATAAAACCTGCTGGTTTTTCAACATTTACTGCTGTTGAACTGCAGTACTCATTAAAGGCTGGCATCACTATAAATTCTTTTTTCTCAATTTTTCCATAAAGCCAGGCTCTTTCTTTTATTCCACCGATTTTATCAGGAATGTAAACAGCCGGATGACTGTGAGCAAGAACTATCCTCTTTCCATCCATGACACCCTTATATTTTCTATGACCGTGAGCAAAAACGTTTTTTCCATCTTTAAACACATTCCAGACTTCTGTTATCTGATCGAGATGTCCATCATGATTGCCCCGTACAACAACAAGCTCGGAAACAGATTCCTTTAGGTTATCGATTAATCTTCCTACTGAATTCAATTCTGTCCTGCCAAGCTTGTGCTTCACATCCCCATTTATTATCAATCTCATTGCCTTGCTTTTTTCATAAATGTCTATTAATCTGTCAAGAATTGAAAAATCAGGAAAACCAAGTATCCCGAGATGTAGATCCGCTACAACCAAATTTTTCCCTACAACAAGGGAACCATCTGAAGAGAATCTCATCTGCCAAGCATCTCCCTTTCAACCTCATCTATAAAATCTCTCACATCTATTCCATTCTCAATGGCATAAATCAGTGCTACAATTTCTATATCCATTATGTTACCAAGATGTAGCTGTTTCTGGTTTATTTCTGCTATAACAGACCCCCTATCTTTACCGGTTTCTTCAACTATCCTGTCGACTATTCTTTCGAAAATACTCCCATCACTGAAAATTCTGTTAACATCTGGTTTGAAATCAGGTTCTATTTCGATCTCATCAACATCAAAAGATGGTTGAAGAGTTCCATCCACCTCATGTACGAGTCCCTTTTTTTCAGCATGATCTACTATCTTCTTGCTTGTTTCATGGGAGAAAAACTTTAGATCAAATGATAGAGTGTAGGTTAATTCCTTTCTGTCCATTCTTTTTTTCCCCTTAGATCTGAAAGCCGAAGCTATCGTTTTTCTGAGCATTATCAAGAAAGGTAACCTCGGAGAAGATAATAATTACGATGCCTTTATAAATTTAACAAGAATTCTAAGATCATGTTCATTCTGAAAGTCAAAGATGTGATCAGGCATAATAGGAACACGATCACAATAAGATTCTCATCCAGACTTAATGCTTATCCAGGGCAGTTCATCATGCTAAACCACTTTGAATATGAGGAAATACCACTGAGTCTCTCATCGCCGGATGGAGTAACAATTAAGGCAGTTGGAAAAACAACTGAAGCATTAATAGGGGCAAAGCCCGGAGATATTTTTGGAGTTAGAGGACCTTTTGGCAACCCCTTCTCACCATCAAAAAACGCCCTTATAGTTGCAGGTGGAATAGGGATAGCTCCAATGCTCTTTCTTTACGATTCACTGACAAAGTTTGGTGCTGATGTCAAGGTGATATATGGGGCCAAGACAAAAGATGATCTCATCTTTACAGAAAAATTCAAAAAAGGAGTTTTCTTGACCGAGGACGGGAGCTACGGGAAAAAAGGGACTGTTATAGATGGAGTACTGCAGGAGGATCTACAGAACTACGAGAAAATATATGTCTGTGGTCCCCAACAAATGATAGAAGAAATTTTAAGAATATTCAAAAAGGAAAATGTTCTTTCGATAGCGGAGTTCTCACTTGAGAGATACATGAGATGTGGAATTGGTGTTTGTGGTTCCTGTGTGATTGACAGTGGTCTCAGAGTCTGTATTGATGGTCCTGTTTTCAAGGGAAGCGAGCTGGTGTGATCAGTAAAGTATGTC
>JALSZZ010000363.1 GCA_027075825.1 Mariprofundaceae bacterium
GTATTGAGTCAAGCTGCGCGGTAACTGAGCGACCGGGTGATGCGTGTATAAAGCACAAATACAAAGCATGTCAACGACGCAGGTCTAATCATTTTTTGGGACTTGCATTACATCTGCAAAAAAAGAGGGTTCCGCTGCCATGCGCTGTTGCGTGATCCCCCCCTGTCTGCTGGAAAAATGGGCGTATAATAAAGCTAAAAGCAAGGAAGGTTGTTGTGATGGTTAATATCGTGAAACAGGCTTCCGGCAGGATGCAATGAAAGGTATTATTCTGGCCGGTGGCAGTGGCACGCGCCTGTATCCGCTGACGCTGGCAGTGAGTAAACAATTAATGCCTGTATATGACAAGCCCATGATCTATTATCCGCTCTCGACCCTGATGCTATCAGGCATTCGAGACATTCTGATTATCTCAATGCCGCATGATTTACCTATGTTTCAAAAAGCCCTGGGTGATGGTTCACAGTGGGGACTTTCATTTTTATATGCTGAACAACCGCATCCGGGTGGCTTGGCACAGGCCTATCATATTGGTGCTGATTTTGTAGGTAATGCGTCCAGCTGCCTGATTCTTGGCGATAATATTTTTTACGGACAGGGCATGGTTGAGCAATTGCGGCGTGCTGCGGACAGGGTGAGTCAGCATGGCGGCGCAACTGTTTTTGCCTATCATGTGCACGATCCTGAACGGTATGGCGTGGTGGATTTTGATGATGATGGACTTGCGCGCTCCGTTGAAGAAAAACCGAAACACCCCAAATCCAGTTATGCAGTGACCGGGCTGTATTATTATGACGGGAATGCGGTGGAAGTTGCTAAGGACATCACACCTTCGGATCGGGGTGAGTTGGAAATTACCGATGTCAACAAGCATTATCTGGCGCGTGGTTTGCTACATGTGGAGAAGCTGGGGCGTGGCTCGGCATGGCTGGATACAGGCACACATGAATCGTTGATGGATGCTGCGCGTTATGTGGAAGTGATTGAGAAACGGCAGGGCCTGAAGATCGCCTGTCCGGAGGAAATTGCCTGGGAGCAGGGGTATATTTCCAGTGAAGCACTGGAGAAACTGGCGCAGCCACTGCTGAAAAATGCCTATGGGCAATATCTGATGCGCTTGCTGAAGGAGTCGAAGTGATGAAAGTCATCGAAACCCGATTGCCGGGCGTGTTGATTATTGAGCCGAAGGTATTTGGTGATGCGCGCGGCTTCTTTTTGGAAACATTTCATCAGCAACGCTACGCCAACTATGGTGTTCCCGGCAATGGACTGGAATTTGTGCAGGATAACCATTCGCGTTCCCGCAAAGGCGTATTACGCGGCTTGCATTTTCAGCTGGAGAATGCACAGGGCAAGCTGGTGTCTGCAGGTACGGGGGCTGTGTTTGATGTAGCAGCGGATGTCAACCCTGATTCAGACACCTTTGGCCAGTGGGTTGGCGTGGAATTGAACGAAGAAAATCATCGTCAGTTGTGGATTCCACCCGGCTATGCGCATGGCTTTTGCGTGCTTTCGGATGTGGCGGATTTTCAATACAAGTGTACCGCCTTGTATGACCCTGCATCCGATGCCGGAGTAGCGTGGAATGATCCGGATCTGGCCATCGACTGGCCGATTGATAGGCCTTTGCTGTCGGAGAAAGACAAATCGTTACCCACATTAAAACATGCGACAAGAGATCGCTTGCCCCGATGAAATTACTCATTACAGGTTCAAAAGGACAATTGGGCACGGAACTGGTGCGACAGGCTGCGGGACACACGCTGCATGCAGTGGATCATGATGCGCTGGACATCACAAATGCGGCAGCCGTGCAACAGGTGTTTACTTCATTCAAGCCGGATGTAGTGAT
>JALSZZ010000364.1 GCA_027075825.1 Mariprofundaceae bacterium
GTTGCCGGGCTGACCAACCGCCTGCTGGCTCCCCTCAGCTGGGCGGTCTATGCCGGCTTTCCCTTCGTGCGCAAGCCCATCGCCGGAGCACGGGTATTCGGCAATCCGGTACGGGACGAGATTGAGGCGGTGCCCCCCTGGCAGCCCCATGACGGCCCGTTGCGGCTGCTGGTGCTGGGCGGCAGCCGGGGGGCCCTGGCGCTCAACCGTACCGTGCCTCAGGCGCTGGCCAGACTGAACAGGCCGGTTGAAGTGCGCCATCAGGCAGGGCAGCAGACTTTGGCCGAAGCACAGCAGGCCTATGCAGCCACCGGTGTGCAGGCAACAGTGACGCCATTTATCGATAATATGGCCAAGGCCTACGCCTGGGCCGATCTGATTCTGTGCAGGGCCGGCGCGCTGACGGTTTCCGAAGTCATGGCGGCAGGTCGGGCGGCGATTTTCGTCCCCTTTCCCTTTGCGGTGGATCAGCATCAGCATGCCAATGCGCAGGGGCCGGTCGCCGCCGGAGCGGCGGAACTGATCGATCAGAACGACCTTACACCACAACGCCTGGCTGCAGCGCTGGATGACTGGCTGAATCCGCAGCGTCTGGCCGCGGCCAGTGAGGTGATGCGGGCGCTGCACCGTCCCCGGGCGGCAGAACGCATTGCAAAGGATATCCTGCAGCGGGTGAACGGATGAAGGAACGCATTCGCCACATACATTTCATCGGCATTGGCGGAGTGGGCATGGCCGGCATTGCCGAGGTGTGTCGCAATCTGGGGTACTGCGTCAGCGGCAGTGACCTGCGCGCCTCAGCCAATACCGAACATCTGGCCGGACTGGGCGTGAAGATCTTCATCGGTCATCAGGCCGAGGCGGTGGAAGGTGCAGATGTGGTGGTGGTCTCTTCCGCCGTGCCGGAGGACAACCCCGAAGTACAGGCCGCCCGGGCCCGACGCATTCCGGTCATCCCGCGTGCCATGATGCTGGCGGAGCTGATGCGCATGCGCTTCGGCATCGCCATTGCCGGTACCCACGGCAAGACCACCACCACCAGCCTGACCGCTGCGGTGCTGACGGAGGGCGGGCTGGATCCCACCTGTGTGATCGGCGGGCGACTCAACGCCACCGGCTCCCATGCCCGTCTGGGCACCAGCGACTATCTGGTGGCGGAAGCGGATGAGTCGGACGCCTCCTTCCTGCATCTGCTGCCCCACATGGCGGTGATCACCAATATCGAAGAGGATCACATGGTCACCTATGGGGGCGATTTCGAGCGTCTGAAGCAGACCTTTGTGCAGTTCGCCCGACGGTTGCCCTTCTACGGTACGGTCATCGCCTGCTGGGAGGATGAGACGGTACGTGCGCTCATGCCGGCGTTCGAGCGGCGTGTCATGACCTATGGTTTCGACCGGCAGGCGGATATCCGCGCCGAGCAGGTGCGCCACGAGGGATTGTGCAGCCATTTCGAGGTGGTCTCCGGCCAGCGACGTTTTCCCGTGACCCTCAACATGCCAGGGCGGCACAATGTGCTCAATGCACTGGCGGCCATTGCCGTAGCACTGGAGCTGGAGGTGCCGGAATCGGCCATTCAGCGGGCACTGGCCGGTTTTGCCGGCATCGGGCGGCGCTTCAATGTGCGAACGGTTACGCTCGGCGGGCAGGTGGTGACACTGGTGGATGATTACGGCCATCACCCTACGGAGGTAGCGGCTACCCTGGCTGCAGCCCGGGAGGCCTGGCCGGGGCGGCGGGTGCATCTGGTATTTCAGCTGCACCGCTATACGCGCACGGCGGAGCAGTTTGACCGCTTCGTCACCGTGTTGCAGCAGGCGGACAGCGTCATTCTGCCGCCGGTCTA
>JALSZZ010000365.1 GCA_027075825.1 Mariprofundaceae bacterium
AATGCCTGGTGTTGCATGCGCATCAGAAAGTCCACAGCTTCGGCGAGCCTCTCCGTGGTTCGGGATGCGCCGCTTTTCACATCCAGCAGTTTCCAGTGCCCTGTCAGCATATCGGGGGTTACCTGATGGATGATTTCTGTTGACCAGACCCCGGCATCCAGCCAGTAGGAGCGCTGGCGGTCAATTGTTACCTGCCAGCTGGAGGAAACAATAGCACCGCTTTTCAGTAAGGCGCGCACCTCATCAATCCCGGCTGTGGTATAGGCATCGCATACGAGCTGATTACCCTGGAATGTGATTGCCGCATCGGCATGCACCTGCGAAGCCCGTTGCGGCAGGGGAAGCCTGGGCGCGGCCAGCGCCTGACCCGCCCATGCCATCATCAGCAACAATGCCAGCAGGCCGTATTGCACTACATTTCACCCTGACGCAGTTTCAACAGATAAACCCGCAGGGCATCAGCAACTTTATCCTGCAACAGGTACAGGCCAATAAAGTTGGGGAAAGCCATGGAGAGCAACATTAAATCGCTGAAATCAAGAATATTTCCGGCGCTGACAACAGAGCCAAGCACAATAAATACGAGAAACAGCCAGCGATAGGCCATGGAAAAACGTTCACCAAACACATAAGTCCAGCAACGCTCGCCATAATACGACCATGAAATCATCGTGCTGTAGGCAAACAACACAACCGACAGCGAAAGAATCAACGGAAACCAGCTCACCACCGAGCCAAAGGCCACCGAAGTTAATGCCGCACCCTGATTGTTTTGCACAAGACTGGCATATTCGGGGGCGTTATACACCCCGGTCAGGATAATCACCAATGCCGTCATGGTACAGATAATAATGGTATCAATAAACGGCTCATACAATGCCACCATGCCCTGCCGTACCGGATATTTCACCGCAGCAGCAGAGTGCGCAATGGCCGCCGAACCAATGCCTGCCTCACTGGAAAAGGCCGCACGCTTGAACCCCTGCACCAGCACGCCCACCATACCACCAGCCACTGCTGTCGGTGCAAAAGCATCATGAACAATCATCGCCAGCGCCGCCGGGATACTGCTGATGTGCGTAAGAATAATCCAGATACAGGCAGTCAGATAAATCATCACCATCAGCGGCACCACTGCTTCAGCGGTATGCGCAATACGTTTGATGCCACCGATGATCACCAGGCCAACAGCAAAAGCCATGGTCAGGCCGAATAGCCATGGCATCGTCACCAGCGCCGGAATATGCTGCTCAACAGCGCTCAGTGACTGTGATACCTGAAAGGCATTGCCACCACCCAGCGAAGCGCACACGCAAAGCACGGCAAACAGCACAGCCAGCCCCTTGCCCGATCCAGCCAGACCTTTTTCCGCCAGTCCTCTGGAGAGGTACTCCATGGCTCCGCCCATAATGCGTCCGTCGGGACGGAATTCGCGGTACATCTGAGCCAGCGTCACTTCCGTAAACTTGGAAGTCATGCCAAAAAAACCGGCGACAATCATCCAGAACGTCGCTCCCGGGCCGCCGATACTGATGGCAATGGCCACGCCAGCGATATTGCCCAGGCCAACAGTGGCCGACAAGGCTGTGGTCAATGCCTGAAAAGGCGATACTTCACCGCGATCATCAGCCGATTGATACTTGCCGCGAATCACATCAAAGGCGTGCCGCATCATGCGCACATTGATAAAACCAAAGCGCACGGTCAGATAAACCGCGCCAATGATCAGCCAGCCCACGATAAATGGCATAGCCCCATCACCGGGCATGATGTCATAAAACAGCACGCTGGCCAGATAGCCATTCAGTTCACCAAAAAAAGCATCGATCACGATTCATCCCCTCC
>JALSZZ010000366.1 GCA_027075825.1 Mariprofundaceae bacterium
TACTTGGTCATCGTGGTGTCTCCTCCTTCGGATTGGTTTTTTTCCTGACTCAACCCTACGGAATCGAGGCCCACGATGGCCTCTCAAAATTTACAGCAGTTTGTGGATGTAACCAACGGTAGAGACCCCAACATTATGCTCCACCATTAGCTTTGAAAGGTATTCACCATCAATGAGGATTATTTTCGACTCAATGAGCGAGGCATATTCTATTGCGTCTTTTGTAAATGATGATGTCGTAATAAATACACCCTTTCTAGCACGTTGGCCTTGCAATGCCCCTGCAAATTTCTGTATTTCAGGGCGACCGACTGAACCCTCCCAGCGCTTAGCCTGAATATAAATAACATCCAAACCAAGCCGATCTTCATTAATGATTCCATCAATCCCGCCATCGCCGCTCTTTCCGAGCGCCTTTCCGGCATCTTGCCGACTTCCGCCATAACCCATTTTCACTAGCAAATCGACAACTAAACGCTCAAAGAATGAAGGTGATGCCTCTTTAACAGCATTGATTATTTCTGACTCGAGAGATGAACGAAGCTGTTTATAGGCTTCTGCTAGAGAGTCTTCTGGAGTTAAATCGGATGCCTGTCCAATTGATATTTCTGCCTGGACTTCATTTCCACTTTTAGCTTTTTTACGGTTTCTGAACTCGATAAACTCAGGAAACTGCTCAAGGACAGATATATCTATTTTTTCTGGGTTTGTACCGAGTAATTCCATTCCCTTTGGCGTAATAGTGAAGAAGCCCCGTTTTGGCGACTCGAGCAGCCCCGCCTGCTTCAGGTAGGAACGCGCCCAGCCAACACGATTATTAAAAACGGCCTGGCTTCCACTGGGGAGAAGTTCATTTCTTTCTTCAGTTGAGAGATTAAATTCATCAGCCAGTTCTTCAACTGCTTGACTGAACTTATGTTCCCTGCCATCTGATGCTAATTGCAGGAGTGGAAGCATGATTGTTTGATAGTTTGGAATTGCCATTATTCTATGCATTCCTCTTTATATAACAATCCAAGTATATACACGTCGCATTCCTCATTATCAATTTCCTGTAGACAAATAGGAGTCCTTTGTCATGTTGTCACCGAATCGATAGTTGAACACGATTACAATACGCCTTTGCCCGCCTTGAAAAAGGCAATCGCGGCTTCCTGACCGGCGCGAATCAGCATGTTCTTCCTGGCATCGGAGATATCAAACTCGGTGGTTTGCACGCCCATCGTCGGAATCGGAATGGTGCGCTTGAAATTGGTTTCATCAATGTATGCCTTGTCATGAGCCTCGATCATTGTGGTAATCAACGACAAGGCATATTCATGGGGCCATGAACTGGGCGAAGGCTGGCCCGATTCCGGTTCCACCAGCTTGAAGCCGAATGTCGGCCAGCGCGCCTGATCGGCACTGGGCGCATCGAACAGCCATACCGGATAATTGGACAGCATCCCGCCATCAACAATAAATGATTTCCGCATCACGCCGTTGTCATCGGGGAAACGCTGCTCCACCGGTTCAAAGAAATAGGGAATGCTCATGCTCATACGCGCCGCATGCGCGACGGAAAAACTGTCTCGTTGTTCTTCCGGAATATCATCCGGCAGAATCAGCATGCGCCGGCGCGTAACATCAGAGGCAATCAGCTTCAAACGATAATCGCCGTTACTCTTTTTGAAATCGGCAAAGCGACTTTTACCCTTATCCGCCAGTTTTTGCTGCATCCAGCGCTCAAAGTAATCACCCTCATAAATGCCTTTTTCAAACAGGGCCGAAAACATTTTGCCGAGCAATGGAATCCGGTCCACCAGCCCTTCATCCATAAAGGCATTAAAATCCATTTCCTG
>JALSZZ010000367.1 GCA_027075825.1 Mariprofundaceae bacterium
CCAGCAGAATGGATGCTGCCACGATCAGGCATACAAACGGCAGCCAGCAATCATAGCTTTTGTACACTCTGGGAAACAGCAGGGCAATCAGTGAACCGACAAAACAGGCCATAATACCCCAGAACCACGGTACATAGTCATTCAGACCATGGTGGCCAAACATGGCAAACTTCAGCGGCTCGGCGTGTGCAGTGCTGTTGTAAAGCACGGCAAAATCCTCGGAAACGAAGACCAGCGCCATAATGCCCAGACTCCAGACCATGATTGTTCGCAACACATCAATGGCACTGTCAGGAATGACCAGACGTGTGTATTTGCGAATGAGCAGAAAAATCATGATCACAATGGCAGGCCCGGAAGCGCCCGCCATGGAGAGAAAGGCAAACGGCAGCACTGCCGTATTCCAGGCAAACATTCTGGCGTTATTGCCAAGCACCGCTGCCGTGATGATATGAATCAGCGGTCCCCACATAATCGCCCACCAGACAATAAAATGATAAAAGGGCACATGCACTGAGCGATCATGGTAACGCCTGTACAAAAAGAAGGACACGGCAATCACATTGAGCACCAGATACACATTCAGGGTGATGGCATCAAAGACCAGCGTCGAATTCGGAAAATTCGGATAACCGACAAAAGGTAGCATATGCCAGAAACGTTCAGGCCGTCCCATGTGGAACAGCACAAAAATCAGGCCGGAAATCACAAAGCCAATAGCCACGATCTCGCCAAGTACGGCAAGATCCCGCATATCTGGTCGTTTGTACACAAAGCCGGGAATCACCACCAGAATCGCGGCAGCGGCAATATGCGCCGTATAAACGAAATTCGACAGATATTGCCCCATGGAAATCTGATCAGTCAGCCCGGTCATGATCAGGCCCTTGCTCAGAATGATGTACATCGGATAAAGGCCAGCCAGAATGCACAGGCTCAGCAGCCCCAGCCAGCTATAATAAAGCTTGCCACCTTTTAATGCTTCAGCCAGAAAGCCTTTGGCAAAAGCCCATATGTTCTTCATTGTTCGCTCCTAATCCACGAAATAAAAGAACTTGGGATAGGTGTTGAATTCTTCCTTGAAACGGAATACTCGCTTGGTCGCCAGCACCTGCCGAATCTCACTTTGCGGGTCAAGCAGATTACCGAACTTTCTGGCGCCGACGGGGCAAGACTCCAGGCAAGCCGGCATTCTGCCTTCACGGGTGCGTTGCAAACAAAATGTGCATTTCTCCATCACCCCGCGCATGCGCGGGCGATTACCAAAATAATGAGTTTTGGGGTTCATTTCTTCGGGCGGTAAATTGGGTTCTCCCCAGTTAAAACGCCTGGCACCATAAGGGCAAGCCAACTGGCACATGCGGCAGCCAATGCACCAGTTATAATCAATCACCACCACGCCGTTGGGTTCTCTGAATGTGGCCCGCACGGGGCAGGTTTTGACGCAAGGTGGCTTTTCGCATTGCTGACACTGCACGGGAAAATAAAAGGAATCATCCTCCGGTACTTTTTCCGGATCGTAGTAACGCACCGAATCTTCCAGCGACACACCGGCAGGTGTATAGGCATTGCCGCCCACCTGCACGCCATGATCGCCGATAGCGCTATGCTCCGGATAGCCCTTCTCCCGTTTGTCCTCGGAGAACGACTCGCCGCCTTTCTCCATCTTCAGCACCTTGATCCATTGCACTTCAGGGTCGTAGCGCGACTGATTGTTTTCCTGCACGCAGGCATGTACGCAGGTGCGGCAGCCGATGCATTTCTGGATATTCAGCGCATAACCGAACAACACGCCTTTCAGTGGCGGCGCATCCGATACCGTCACATGTTTG
>JALSZZ010000368.1 GCA_027075825.1 Mariprofundaceae bacterium
CCGTCAACCCGGCGATTGCCGACTCGGCAGCTATCCACGATATGCAAATGCATGATGGCATGATGAGCATGAAGGCACTGGCAGTGCTGAACATTCCGGCAGGTGATCAGGTTCAGCTGCAACCCGGAGGCAAGCATATTATGCTGGAAGGGCTTAAGCATCCCCTGAAGGCAGGCCAAACGATTGAACTGACGCTGATATTTAATGACGGTAGCAGGCAACCGTTCACTGCCGTGGTCACGGATATGCGTCATCAGGCCCACCATCACCATTGACCGCAGCAGCCGTTGCCGTCACCGGCGGCATTGGTGCAGGGAAGTCCACCGTCTGCCGGATGTTTGCCGCACAGGGCATTCCGGTTCTCGACCTTGATCGCGTCGGCCATCAGCTACTGACTGAAGATCCGTCACTGCAAGCGCAAATCATCGGCGCTTATGGCAAGGCTGTTACTGATCAAGAGGGGCGCATTCATCGCCCTTCGCTGGCCGCGCTGGTATTTCAGGATGCAGAGGCGCTGGCGCAGCTGAACAGTCTGATGCATCCGCGCATTCGCCAGCGAGAATTGCAATGGCACCACCAGCAGACCACGCCTTTTGTCATCATCGAAGCTTCCGTATTGATTGAATCCGGCCAGCATCAACGCATGGATGCCGTCATCGCTGTTCTGGCGCCGCTGGCACAGCGCAAACAACGAACCCTGCGCCGTCACGACTACGATGAAAGCCGCTTCGCCGCTGTTGTGGCGCGCCAGTGCAGTGATGAGCAACGCCGTCAGTGCGCAGATTACATCCTCGAAAACAACAGCACCCTGCAAGCCCTCCGGACAGCCCAACGCAGCCTCTGCAACAAGCTCTGCGCCGCCTTTAAGCCGACTGTCTCGATACGCTGACACCACGCCATCGTGAGTATTGAAATTAAAGCGGGGGACAATGCCTGATTTCTTTGCATCAGCCAAAAAACACCATCTGGGTTGATGCCAAAGACCTGATGCTTTTACTCAGGCCTGAGCGAACTCACCTGATTAAATATCTGCGCAAGGAGAAGAGAACAATCTTTTCGAATTTACAATACCTTCGCCAAAATCCCTTCTTTCAGGCGCTGTTGATGCTAATTTTTGCCGATATTTTGTCGATAATCTGCTGAATAAAAATATCTTTGGGGTTTCGCTCACATAATTTTAAAGCCTCAATCACCCGGATCACCTGTTTCCGCGCCAAAAACCAGACTTTAAGATCGTGCACGCTCTGGCCGGTCGCGCCACCATTTTTCGCAATCAGAATACGACTGACATTCACCATAAAAGAGGCAAAACTGGCGCTGTTGCGAACCCGTTGCTCACGAATCACCATAAAGTCTTCCAGTCCCCAATACAGCTTGCCATCGCGAAAATCAAACTCGATCTGAAAGCGCAGGCTGTAGTAGTCCACCAGCTTGTCCCATGCCAGTTCCTGATCTGATGAAAACAAAATAACATGCCCGACCCTGCCACTGTCCAGCATCGTTTTGCGAATTATCACCACGTTGAGCGGGTCAGCGAATCTTTTGTGGCGCACCTGCAGAATCTGAAAGTACTCAGTACGGATACCGTCTTCTTCCTGGCAATCAACAAGGTAGCGCCCGGGAATGTTTTCCGGTCGCAAACGTTCGCCGTACAAACGACGGCGACCACGTCCACAATACGCCCCTTCCCATGGAAAATATAATTCCGCGTCACGGCGCAATTTGGAAATGAGATGCAACCCAATATCAGCAGCCATCCGAACACCAAAGTTGTTGCCTAACGCGCCGTCAAAGACGAGATAACGCGGCTGGCATGTTGCTTTTACCGTAT
>JALSZZ010000369.1 GCA_027075825.1 Mariprofundaceae bacterium
CTGCTGTTGCTGATAAGCGGCATAAGCAGCACGAATCCCCTGTTGCAAGTTTGTGGATGCCTGCCAGCCAAGTTGTTGCATTAAGCTGACATCCATCAGTTTTCTTGGTGTGCCATCGGGTTTGGCAACATCCCACACAACACGGCCAGAAAAGCCTGTAATATCACGCACCAGAGCAGCCAGTTCACGGATGGTCACATCCGAACCGCAGCCGATGTTAAACAAACGATCGGGGAAGGCATCCAGCGCCTGCACATCCAGCCCCATCAAAAAGAGGCAGGCTGCCGCCATATCATCAACATAAAGAAACTCGCGGTATGGCGAACCGCTTCCCCACAGCACCACTTCCACATCCTCACTCATATCATTGCGGACAATAGCACCGCTTGCCTCGCGCCGACATTGCAAGCCCGCCAGAATATCATCAGGAATGCGGCCATAACGCGCCTCATCCTGATCAATAGCATCAATATCCCCTGCCTGTGCCAGTTTCGCCAGGTGAAATTTGCGAAGCATCGCTGGCAAGACATGCGAGGTTTCCAGGTCAAAATTATCATTCGGGCCGTAGAGATTGGTCGGCATCGCCGAAATCGCATCAAAGCCATATTGTCTGTGATACGCCTGACACATTTTGATGCCGGCAATCTTGGCAATGGCATACCATTCGTTCGTCGGCTCCAGTTCGCCGCTCAGCAGACATGACTCAGGTATCGGTTGCGGCGCATGCTTCGGATAAATACAGGATGAACCGAGAAACAATAAACGCCTGACATCATGCCGATAAGCGGCGTCAATCACATTCGTCTGAATTTGCAGGTTGTTGCGGATGAAATCTGCCGGATAACTGTTGTTGGCATGAATGCCGCCGACTTTTGCTGCCGCCAGAAACACATAATCCGGGCGTTCTGTGGCAAAAAAATCATCCGCCGCAGCCTGATTGCGCAAGTCCAGTTCAGATGAGGTGCGCAACACAAGGCGATCAAAGCCCTGTTGCTGCAGGGTGCGGACGATGGCCGAACCAACCAGGCCGCGATGCCCGGCTACATAGATTTTTGCCGTTTGATGCATGGTTGCTGTTACTCCTTAAGCAGCGCAAAGCGCGCCGCAAACGTTTCAATGTGGGTCAGCACAGCCAGCAATTGTTCAGCCAGCACGAAAGACCGGTTAATCATGGAGGCCTGAAGCGCCGCATCATCAGGATATTCATGCGCAAAAGCATGGCGCATTTCCCGTAGCAATAACCAGCCTTCCGCTGATGGTATCGCACCGATTTTTTCCAGGCGGTTCAGTTTGTCGATAAAGGTATCAAGGCTGCCCTGCTCTTTTGTCATTTCCAGCACGCGGGGAAACAGTTTCGCCCCCATCAGATCCTGAAGTTTGGCAAACCGGGTGGAAAACTGATCAAGCACCGCAATATCCACATCATTCAGGGCATCCAGCGTATCGTCTGATAATGGTATAAACCCCTGCATACGCTGCATCGCCCAACGCAGGCGATCCGCATGCCGGTGGCAGATGCTCAGTGTTTCATGGTAAACATTCACAGCAGTCAAAGTCTGATACCTGTTGCTTTTGCGATACGATGGATCGGCAACTCCGCCTGACACTGCCGGGGGCGCAACACCAGATCAATCTTCTGCTCTCCCAGTTGTCGGTGCAGAGCAGCCAGACAACGCAGCTTTGCCTCAACGAGCTGTTCAGGCTGTTGCATAGCAGGCTCGATGTAGAGATCAATATCGCCGCCTTTTTTTTCGTCATCCACACGCGAACCAAACAGCCAGACCTGTGAATGCGTACCAAAACAACGCGACACTTCTTGCCGGATCA
>JALSZZ010000370.1 GCA_027075825.1 Mariprofundaceae bacterium
AAAGCAGCCATAAGGGCGTGCCGGCCGAGGCTGTAATACCTGATCCGATCACTGTCGAGCCACTTCTCCAGGGAAAAGTCACCCGGCCTTGCTATCGGTGGACTGTAACAACTTTTTACAAGGGAGGATAAAGAGCGGGTCACGATGCAGGCCTACGCATAACAGAATTCATAATTTTCACATCATCAATGAGATAGAGAAAATATATTTTCACAAGGATTTTCACCTCCTTCCTTCTCTATCAAAATCAATGCCCCTTATGCCCCAAAAGGAACTTTTTTAACAGTCTCACCCATTCTCGGCTCAATGTTGCCCTTGACAGACGATACAAAAAAAGGGCCGTGCCGCCCTTATCCCTATGCCTCCACAATACCCTGACAAGCTGATAATATCTTTTGTAATAAGGTCTTGCCGTAATACTGGTGGTACTTTCCATATAGTACCCAAGGCATTCATTTATAATATGCGCTTTGATATAGGGTGACATTCGCAACCACAGCTCATAATCCTGGCTGATAGGAAATGTTGCATCAAAACCGTTCACCAGGTCAACAATTTCTTTTCTGCAAACAACAGCCGACGTGGAAAAAAAACAGGATTTATACAACTGCCCAGGAAGAGGTTTCTGTGAGTCGAAATCCGTTCCATGCCGTAAAATACTCCTGCTATTATCCAACCGGACATATTCTTCCCAGTGTTGAAAAAAATTTTTTTCTGGATGGGCCTTGATGGCTTTCACAACCTTTTCTATTTTGTCATCAGTCCATTGGTCGTCGGAATCCAAAAATGCAATCCAATCACCCCGCGCCTTCTTGATCGCGGCATTTCTTGTGGCGCCCGGACCGGCATGGGCATTCCGCAACAGTTGGAAACAAATCCCGAGCCGTTCAAAATCCTTCCTGGAAGCGCGAAGAATATCGACCGTGTTATCCTGAGACCCATCATCAGAAAATATTACCTCAAAAGGATGAACCCTCTGTTTCAATACACTCCTGACCGCATTGCCGACATAAGCGGCGGAATGATAGGTTGGGCAAACTACTGAAATACTTGGTTGGTCAGGAGACATGATCACGGCACCACAAGTCAAAGACATAAAGGATGTAGAGATTCTCGCTCGCCTGACTCCTAAGGCGGGAATCATGAAGTATAATATTCAACTTATCCAGGTCAACAACATCCCGAACAAATTCATTATCAATGTGAGACAAGTGGTCAATGATGGTAGGAGTGTTACACACCCAGTGATACACAGGGCCGTTAAAACCCATTTTTCCCCGATTGAGGATCTCTTCCGGTACCACCCCGGCAACGGCTTTTTTCAATGATTTCTTGGCCTGTTGGAATGAACTGCCAACGCAAATGTCAGGCGAAACGGAAAAAACCAGCTCAGCCAGGCGATGATCCAGCAAGGGCACTCTTGCCTCAATGGAGGCGGCCATGGTCGTCTTGTCGGTCAAGGCGAGAATATTGTCGGGGAGATAATTCAAAAGGTCCAGCATCATTCTCGAATAGATGAACCCCCTCTCCCTTTCCAACACATACAGGGGGGCAAACTGCTCTTCAAGCAAGTCGAGGGTGCGATAAAAATCCATCCTGTCCCGCATTGCATCGCACAATAGCGGCAAATGACAACCGGATGTCCCGATGGCAAAATCCAGCCGTTCATCGGACAACTGGACCATCAACCTCCGTATCCTGGACGGAGAATGGTGAGGGAACAGGCCAAAAAGGCGTGTCGCGATGTTTGGGAGTTTCCCTGCAACCAGATTCTTCAACGCTGGATAATGACGACAATATCCTCCAAAAATTTCATCTCCGCC